>DYSN01000360.1 GCA_020718205.1 Draconibacterium orientale | reverse complement strand
TACGCCAGCCTTCTTCTGGCCGGAACGGGCCTGCTCCTGATCTCCTGCAACTGGCAGCGTCTTGCCGCCTTCTTTGCCCTCTGGCTCGTCCTCTATCTCAAACTCAGGATCGAAGAAAAACTGCTCCTTGACCATTTCCCCGAATACCCTCACTACCGGAAACGCTCCCGGATGTTTTTCCCCTGGTTCTGACCGCCCCTTTCCGTTGCAATTTTGAGCTTTTTATGATGTTATAGCCCTGTTCATCAGATATCATTTTCTGAATTCTGGATGACAGAAAAACTATATTATCCAATGGAAGACTAAAAAACAAAAAAATGGAGTAGAAATGAATTATAGAAAATTGCTGTCATTTCTTTTTGTTATAGTCGTCACTATCACAACAATTCATTTTCTCCCTGATGATGCGCTTGCAAGAGCGGGTGGCGGGGGAGGAGGAAAAGGAGGGGGGATTCTTCAAATTATCTTTCTTCCGTTTATCCTAGCTTATGCGGCTATCGTGACTTACCTCGTAAATAAAAAGAATAAAGAAAGTAAACAGTTACTTGAGCAAATTGCCAAGCTTGACGATTCTTGGGTTCTAACAAAAATAAAGGCAAGAATTGAAGTATCGTTCTTCAAAATTCAAGAAGCTTGGATGGAGCGAAATCAAGATATTGCAAAAGAATATATGAGTGAACGGCTTTATACAAAGCATAAAACACAAACAGACCAACATCTCAAAGACAACACGCAAAATATACTAAAAAATATCAATTTAAAATCTGCACGTATCGTTGAAGTGGCAGATTTCGAAGATGATTCTAAGGACAGCATTTGGGCATATATCAAGGGATCAATGATAGATTATAGTATCAATACTGAAACAAAAACTGTCGTGTCTGGAGATAAACATGAAGCTGAGAATTTTTCGGAACTATGGAAGTTTATCAAAAACAAGAAAAACGCATGGGTCTTAGACGAAATAGATCAAGATGTGAGCATACTGGACTTAAAATCCATGAAGTCATTTAGCGAGGATATCTAAGCTGAACATGGCATTTCATTTAAAGCCGTGAACGTCTGCAACCTGTCGGGCAACACACTTGGCACACCCTGCTGGAATTGAGAGAAGCACAACATGAAATACAACTACATCGGAAAAAGCGGTCTCCGGGTGTCCAATAT
>DYSN01000140.1 GCA_020718205.1 Draconibacterium orientale | reverse complement strand
CTTTACTTCTTTTTTTTCCATGTCGCAAAGATAAAATATTTTTCTAATCTGTAAAAGTTATTTAATTACGACCACTTAGAACCCGATAAAACATATGAGCTCGATATTCATAAATCCTATTTTTTGCCTAAAAACATTGATGTGAAAACCGACAGTGTGAACGAAAACTCTGAAATTGTTTTGAAAGATATATTAATTGAACCGGTTCCCTCAAAAGCCATTGCTTTTAGAAATATATATTTTGATTTTAACAAATCTGAGCTCACATCGGAATCGAAAACAGTGATAGACAGCACCATTTTGGAAATTATGAAAGAATATCCCGAAATTGTGGTCGAAATTGGTGCTCATACCGATTATATCGGAAGCGATGAATACAATTTGGAACTTTCGCAGGCACGTGCCGAAAGTGTTACGGATTATCTTTCGAGCAAAGGCATATCACCCAAACGACTGAAAGCAATGGGTTACGGCGAGCTTGTTCCCGTTTCTTCCGCTTTAACACCAGAAGGGATTGATATTCCGGAAGGACGTGAAAAAAACAGAAGGATTGAATTTAAGTTGATTGGGTTTTTATTGAGAAAATGACAAATGTCAATCTTATTTCCAAAACCTGTAAACAAAAAAAAGCATCTCGAAAGATGCTTTTTAATTATTGGTAGGAATATTACTTCTTAATCAATCTAAAATTATGAGTTTCAGTACTGTTGGTTAAAATCAGATTGTAAATTCCCGAAGGATAATTTGATAAATCAACGGTGTTCGTGTTATTATTCAAATCTTTGGCACAAATAACTTTTCCGGTGATATCTATCACTGTTAATTTGTATAAAGATTCGGAAGCCACTGTAAATAAACCTGATGTGGGATTCGGATAAATTGAAATCTTTTTAGCCGAATGATTATCAACCGATGAGATAATCGAAAGAACCGAAGCATTACTTGTTACGGTATTACATGAATTTGTAACAACGCAATCGTAACTACCGGCATCACCTGCAAGAACACCTGTTATGGTTAAGGTTGCAGTTTGCGAGCCGGCGATTGTTCCTCCGTCAACTAAATCGCTTCCGCCTTTTCTCCATTGATAATTCAGGTCTGTACCCGAAACATCGAATGTCATTGTTGCGGTTGCACCCAAAGCAAGTTCTTGTAATGCAATTGGTTGCACATTAACG
The DNA here is from genome assembly GCA_020718205.1 of Draconibacterium orientale. Lineage (GTDB taxonomy): Bacteria > Bacteroidota > Bacteroidia > Bacteroidales > UBA12170 > UBA12170. The sequence continues at coordinate 5,720 of DYSN01000140.1, read as the reverse complement.
GTAGGCGAAAAAGCAACCCAAATAGAAAGGTCGGATTGGGCATTGCAATAGGTATTGGAAACAGTCCAAGTGAGCGTATTTTCGCCTTCGCTCAGGTTTGTAACTTCGGTATTGAATCCTGTTTGATTCGTAAAAATAGCACTTCCGGAAGCAAGTTCCCAAGCTCCTTCATTGGTTAAACCATTGATTATAAGCGAAGGATCATTTCCTTCAAGGCTTGTTGATGTGGCATCGCATAAATTTTGAGTTGTTCCTGCAACAGATGTAACCGAAGCGTTGGTAATCACAACATCATCGAAAGTAGAGCAAACACCGTTTGAAATTGTCCAAGTTAATGTAGATGCACCGAGGGGAAGGTCGTTTACATTTGTAGAGAATGCACTTTCATTGTCGAAAGAAACTCCAACAACAGCGGAAGACCACGTTCCTGTATTTGCACCGGGGTCGTTAGCATTGATTGCAGATACCGGTCCGCATTCAAAATCATCAGCTCCTGCGTTGGCAGCTACGGTAACCGAAGCGTTGGTAATCACAACATCATCGAAAGTAGAGCAAACACCGTTTGAAATTGTCCAAGTTAATGTAGATGCACCGAGGGGAAGGTCGTTTACATTTGTAGAGAATGCACTTTCATTGTCGAAAGAAACTCCAACAACAGCGGAAGACCACGTTCCTGTATTTGCACCGGGGTCGTTGCCGAGAATAGCAGATGTTGTTCCGCATTCAAAATCATCAGCTCCTGCATCGGCTGTAACACTGATTGGGTTGTTGTTGATTGAGACATCATCGGAAGTTGAACATGTTCCGTAAACGGCTGTCCATGTAAGAGTTGATATTCCTACGAGTAAATCACTTAATCCGCAAGTGTTCAAAGTAGCATCGCTGAATGTAACTGCTTGAGAAGCTGTCCATGTACCTGTTGCGGGGCTTACTGTGTTTCCGTCCAAAGTATATGTTCCGTCGCAGGAAACGTCATCGGAACCTGCATTTGCAGTAATTGGCGAAGAATCAAATTCGTCGGCACCCATATCCGGAGTTGATTCACTGCGAGTATCGCCGTCGAAATCGGTGGTAATTCCGCTGATTGGTGTTCCTAAATCGGATAACTGACAGTTGGCTTGCGAAATGAGGTGTAAATCGGTAGCGGAAACGAAATAAGGAGCAATCGATTTACTGTTCGCATCTTTTCCGGTTGCGGTTTGCCATGCAGCTAAATCTAAAACATCGGCTGCTTCAAAATATCCTAAATTTGTTCCGGCAGAAATGTAATCATTGTAATCGAGGTTGGAAAAAGTAGCACTTGTTGTGTTACAGATGATTGCATATCTATCTCCAACTGTTGAACTTATCGAAAAGATATTATTTCGAATATCTAAACTTCCGGCAGTGCTGACAGTCGAATTAATAATTAAGCAAGCAGGAGTTCCTATACTTTGATTTGCCGATAAACTGATGGTGTTATAGTATAAATTATAACCTCCGCCGCTGAGAATATTGATACCGTAACCATTATCAGTTGTGGTAGAAGTCCAACCATATCCTGTAACATCGCTTATTCTGTTATTAGAAACTGTTGTATTCGCTGTGGTTAATGATGAAGCCAATGCAATACCGATAGCACTGTATCCGCCCGAATTTGTGTTTTTGATATTAGAAATCGTATTTTTGCTGATATTAACACCACTTATTGCACTTCCGATATAAATACCGTAGGAAACAGAAGATCCGGCAACAGAAATGTCGCTGATGGTATTATTTGTTACATTGATGTTTGAATTTGCTGCACCGTTTGTAATATAAATTGCTGATGATGAATAGCTTCCTGTATTATTTGCGTATATCGAATTCAATGTATTAGAATTGATTGTACTGTTTACGGTTCCTGTTGCAAACCAAATTCCTTTGGGACTTTCGGCATTGGCAGTTGCGAAATATCCGATTGTATTGTTTGAAACAGTTGCACCATCGACACCTTGAACATAGATACCAACTAAACGAATGGAATTTCCGCCCGAAGCATTCAACGTATTTCCCGAAATAACCAACCCATTACCATTGCTCGGAGCCAAAGCTGAATTACAATAGATACCAATATAAGCAGTTTGAACGCTGTTATTCAGAATTGATATATTATTAAAATATCCGGCAGTTCCCGTATAACTTGTAACTACAAGAGCAGATGAAGTATTTGCACCATTAACAATATTACAATTTTCGAGAGTAATATTTGAAATGGGATTTGTTCCGAGCGACCCGAACAAAATAACTTTTGGTGCAGTTGTACTCAAATTTTTGATTGTCAAATCTCTGGTTGTTCCATCAACTGTATTTGAACCGTCAATAATAATATAGCTTGCACCATTAATTTTTATTACAGCATCACTTGCAACCGAGCCTGTGATAGCTGACACAACTCCGTCAGCCGGTTTTATGGTTACTGTATTGACAACACTGGAACCCGTATTTGAATTGATAATCAAGGGGAAGGTTTCAGATGTCGAATAATCGGCATCTATTAATTGGAAAACCAGAGCTCCGTTGAGTTCGTTGTTGTTCAAGGCATTAACAGCGGCAGTCAAAGTTGCAAAATCTCCACCGACACCAACTGTTTTTATTCCTGAAATATAACCCAAAATAGTATATGAGCTTGGCGTTGCCGGTCCTGCTGTTGCTACCGGAGGATTAGCCGTAACTGTTGCTCCGCTCGGATATGAACCTACGTTTGGTGTGCTTGCATTGTCTTGTGCAACAACAAAATATGAAACAACATCTGCTGCCACAACACCGTCTCCAAAATCGTAAGTATAGACACTGCCTGCTATTGAACTTGGTGCTACCGGTCCCGTATATGAAGCTGCGGCATTAATTTTCCAATATAAAACCGGTTGATTTGCACCGCTTCCCACACCGCTGAAATCGGTAATGGTAACAGCCAAACTTCTTGCACTTGTTGATGAAGTGTTGCTTAGGGCTGTGTAAGATATTGAAGGAGCTGTTAAATCGGAAGGTGTAAATGCACCTTCATCGGCACCGATATCGGGTGTGCTTGCATTTCTTGTCTCTTCATCGAAGTCGGTTGTAACAGCAAAAGGAGCAGAAACTACGACACCGCCGCTTTCGCATTGTGTTGCAATAGTGGTTTGCAGATGCAAATCGCTTGCACTTACAAAGGGAGGATTTTCGGAAATCGAAACCCCGTCTCTGCCCGAAACTCGTGTTTTGTAATCAGCAATAGTTTGGTCTGAATTTGTTCCGTCGAAAAAGATTAATGTATTCGCAGCCGGGACACCTGCATAAAAACAGTTGTTGTTCGATGTTGAAGCATAATATGCTGCGTCATAAGTTCCCGACCAACGATAAGCAACTGTATTTCCGCTTGTTGCACCCGGAGTGGAAACATTGACAACAATATTATTTCTGAAATCACCTGTTGTTGTTGATGATTTATAGATACCGGTTGAACCAAATGTAGCACCGGTACTTGAAGTATTCAAATAAATTGAATTGTAGAATACATTTGCCGTAGTACCTCCCGAAATATACAATCCGCTTACGGCATTTGCTCCGGTGGCGGCAGGGGCTTTTATATCTGAGATAAAATTATTATAAATATTATTAGTTGAACCGCTCGAAATATACATACCGTAAGTCGTTCCGCCGGTTCCGCTCGAACTCAAATTATAGATTTTGTTTTTATATAAATTTGTCGGTGCACCCAAAGCTTGGTATATACCATAAATAGTACCGTTTCCGGTTGTAACATTCAAATTATTAACATTATTTGAATAAATATTTTTTACAGCTGTGGCAGTTGTGTTTGAATATATTCCGTAAATTGTTAGCGCTCCGCTGCTTGTTCCGCCTATACTTAAACCATTTATTTGATTATTGTAAATTCCTTCAATTAATGGCGAACCAAAATTATAATAACCGTAAATTGAAGCGGCACTTGTTCCTGATGTTGTAGGAACTGTATTGTCGGTTATAATATTGTCGTGAACCGATATTGTTCCGGTACTTGCACGAATGCAATACATTGTTCCTGAGGCTCCGGTTTTGGAATTTCCGGAAATGGTATTGCCATATATTGAAGCCGTTGTAACAGTTGATGTTGTATATATTAAACCAAAAGTACCTGTTCCTGCTGATGAATTGTCGGTCAGTGAATTATCATAAATATTCAGATTTGCGACTCCGCCATTTTGATAAATTAAATAAACTATACCTGATGTAGAACTTGTATAAGTGAAATCGTGAATAATGTTGTCATGGATATTCAAGGTTCCGTTACCTGTGATTGCACTTTCGATTGCATTCAACTGGCTTGAAGTGGCACTCGAAGATAGTTGAATGTGATTATTATAAATATCACCCGAAGCATTTATGGTACCTGCAAGATACATACCTCTTAAAGTGCCTGTTGTTCCGGAATTTATTATTGCATTATTTGCAATCTTGAAATTATTATTATATCTAATATAAATCGAATAACTCGATGAAGAACCACCAAAATTAGACAAGGAATTGCCGGTGGTAACACCTATCTCATTATTTTGGTCGAAATATGCTTCTGTCGAACTTCCGTTAAATGAAATATTTGTAAAGGAATTTGTAACAGTATTTCCATTCACTTTATTATACGAATTTGCACCTAAAACATCGGTTACTGTTAAGGCTGTTGTGTTTGCATCGGTATGATTTCCTGAGTAAACACCAACAGTAGCAATATTTGTTTTATTTAAAGTAACGGAACAGTTCTTAATTTCATTATACTGTGCACCATCGGTTGCAGAAGTTTTTACAAGAGCATAGCCCCATTCCATTTGCATTGTGGCAGTGGTATTTGATGTATTCTCAGTGAGATCAATGCCATCGAAGGTAATATAATCACCGCCTCTGATAACAATGATTCCGTCCACAGTAGTGCTGACACCCGGTGTGGCAGCTGTGATTACAGGATTTGCACCGGCTCCCGATTTTTGAAATACTATCGGATTGGCAGAGGTTCCTGTTGCAGTAATCAAGCCTGCTGTCGGCGAAGCAAAGGTTTCGGTAGTACCGGCTGCTACATTAAAAATAACACCGCCCGCACCGACACCTTGTGCGTTTAAATCGGTGATTGCTATGGCAATCGTAGCATAATCACCCGGAACTGTTTTAGTTCCCGTCAACTGCCCAAAAGCAGTTCCTGTTAAGAGAAGGATTGCAGCCAAAACATACAATCTTCTGAGAAAGTCGATTTTTTTCATACAGATTAAATTAGTTAGACATGAATAAATTTGATTTGATATTAAGAAAGCAAATGTACAAAAAAAAATCAGAAAAAAATTTTTTTGATTTCGATACCGATATACACTGTCTTATATTAATATCATTCAAATTCAAGGGTATATAGAAAAAGAAGCAGAAATCCTTAAATTCCGACTTCCTTTTTTTCCCTTCGAAAAAATGTAACGTGAAAAATATTTTTGTCCTATTCCGTAATATTAGGATTTGCATTATAAGAAAAAAAAATGTTCCATAAATTAAGAAAATATTTTTAAAGTTTGTATAGGCATTTTTATCAATAAATGTCATATTTACCGCTTGTTTTATACTCATTCCATCAAAATCAAAACCTGAAAATAAGTTTTGAAAACGAAACCAATTTAAATATTGTTTCTGATATTTAGGAACGTGTTTTTATTAACTGTCTATTCTCTGCGATACTCTGCGTCTTT
>DYSN01000359.1 GCA_020718205.1 Draconibacterium orientale | reverse complement strand
CTTAATCCATGGGCGTTTGTGCGGCTTAACGAAGTAACAGTTGAAGGTTTTTATCAATGGTTCGGTAAATTCTTAAGCCGCCCTAGTACCGTAGTTTAACAGTTTCCGGACTTTTTTCCGGTTTTTCTTCAAGTTCGGGTTAATACCAAACTCGGTCAAAAACAAATCAAGCATCATCTCATTGTGGCTCAGTCTTTTAATATTATCAAGCGAGAATGCGCCTCTTTCGTTTTTATCCAAGCTGAGCCAATAGTGTACCTTGGCTAGATTAACAGCTGTGAGCGACATATTAAAATGGAAATGTAGCTTATCTTCACTTCTGGCCTGACAATGGTTTAGTCCGGTGTGCTGTTTGCCATCGCGATATATAAATTCAATTTGAAATCTGGCTGAGTACATATTCAAAAGCTTAATTGGCTCGAGTTCGAGGTCTGTCGAAAAGTAAAGCTTATGCACAAGTTTGTCATCCTTATGAAAATAGAAAACATGGACTAACAGAATCTCCATTTTCAGGGCTACGCTGTAAACACGAGCAACTCTAATCTCTTTAGTTTCGTCTTTTTGAATCAGCTCGAAATGTCTCATGTTAGGGCTTTTGTGATCAATTTTCCCATCATATTTTCGGGGGCGTCCCTGCTGTTTTTTCTCTCCCTGAACATTCGGTTTAGCCAAATACTTCAAATTCGCATCATCCCTCAACCTACTGACCAAATGCATATCCATACTAAGAACATCCTGAACAAAAGTAAGTTTAGAAAACCAAGCATCAGCCACCAGATACTTTGATATCTTTTTAAACTGCTCTTGCCGGTCTCTTATTATCTTTGAATAAAACTGTGTTAGCTTGGTGTCTGTGTTCGTTTCAACTTTAGTCTGTATGGCTTCTAAATGAAAAGCTGTATGGTTATCCAAGTCGATGGCGGCACAACCGACCAATTCTAGGCCCCATTTAACCCGTCCTGCACTTCCGGACCAGAAATAGCCAACCCCCGGTGTCTTCTTTCCCGATTTAGAAATATAACTCGGGTCGAAGCCCAACACGAAATTACCGCTTCCATAAGTTTGTGCCAACTTGATGTTAAAGGCTAAAAAATCAAACGACCTTGCAAATAAATCTCTATATCTTCGCTCACACGATTTGCCATACCGTTCTAGCTGCAGGAAGTTAATTC
>DYSN01000358.1 GCA_020718205.1 Draconibacterium orientale | reverse complement strand
ATAGCATGAAAATTTTCTTGTTTTTTATGACAGACTTTTGGGAGTAAGGTACTAATTTTCCCTGATAACTCTAAATCCAACGTCTACCGCGTTGTGGTCTCTCCAGCTCCACGTTCGACTGGCACAGCGAACATCGCAAGAATTAAGATAATAACTGCCACCACGAATGGCACGACTAAATTTTCTTTTTTTATCCTCACTTACGTACATAGGGTTATGAAGACTATGATTGCTGTAAGCATCTTTTGCATACATATCTCTGCACCATTCTCGGAGATTACCGCTCATGTCATGAATCCCGAGTCCATTAGCAAGCTTTGTACCGACCTTTTGGGTCTTGTTTTCACTGTTTTTATAATACCAGGCGACCTCAGTCGCATTATTACTTCCAGAATATATCTCGTTTTTACCACCGCTTCTCGCCGCATACTCCCACTGCGCTTCGGTGGGTATTGAAAAAACGACGTCTGTTTTGTTATTGAGACTGTCAATAAATTGAAAAATATCATCCCAAGAAACCTGTTCAACAGGATAGTCATTTCCTGACTTAAAATATGACGGATTGTCGCCTATCACTTTGACCCATTGCCCTTGGGTCACTTCATGTTTTCCTATCCAAAAGCCATTCAAACATACTTTATGAACCGGCCTTTCATCCATGGTGTACTGGTCGAAATCCGCGGGTATGCTCGTTCTCATTGAAGTGCATCCTGCCGGAAAAAAAACAGAGGCCATTTTAAGAATGGATACAACGAAATTTCCGTCGAGAGCCTTGGCTTCTTGAACTCCTACAGTATTAAAAGAACCACCTTCTGGGGTTCCCATCTGAAAACAGCCACCAGGAACCCATACAAACTCCATCCCTGTCCATGGTTCAATCCATACTTCTCCTGCTTGGTGTTGCTCACTATTTGCCTTCCCATAATTGACGGCATCATCTTTTTCTGGGGTAGCCCCCTCACAACCGCTGTTTGTATAACTTGACAAAATGATAAAAAATATACTCGTCATACAAAAAAGTAATTGCCTCATTTAATTCTCCTTATGATGTTAAGTTGCCCGCTGTTTGTATAACTTGACAAAATGATAAAAAATATACTCGTCATACAAAAAAGTAATTGCCTCATTTAATTCTCCTTATGATGTTAAGTTGCGCCTTTCTTCACCGAACG
>DYSN01000357.1 GCA_020718205.1 Draconibacterium orientale | reverse complement strand
GTAAGGCAAGGGTCTGCAAAATCCTCATCAGGGGTTCAAATCCCCTCGACGCCTCATCAAAAGCAAACCTAATTAGGTTTGCTTTTTTGTTTAAGCATTTATTATGAAAAAATCTTGAAAAAAGTCTATAATAAATTATAGGAAATACCCCAACGTCTTACATTATGAAAAGACAGAAAATTTCAGCTGCGTTAAAAATATCCCTTATCTATGCCTTAATTGGAGGTCTATGGATTCTACTTTCAGACAAAGCAGCAGTGATGCTATTCACCACCCCAGAGTATTTTTCAATTATCCAAACATATAAAGGATGGTTTTATGTAATTATCACGGCATTTATTCTTTTCATTTTAATAAAAAACGAAAAAGACACCCTGAATATGGCGAAACAAAGTTTTTCAGATCTTTTCGAATCGACAACAGAAGGAATATTCCGTTCATCGCCAGAGGGACGATTTATCAATGTTAACCTAGCAATGTCACAAATCTTTGGGTACACATCTCCCGAAGAGATGATCGAAACAATCACCGCCATAAGCACGCAAATCCATTTATCAGCAGACAGCCGCGACAAGTTTACTGAAGCATTGACTCGGGATGGAGTGGTTGAAAAATTTGAAGCCAGAAACATAAAAAAAGATGGGAACATCATTTGGACATCAACCAATGCGCGGGTTGTAAAAGATACGAGCGGAAAGGTTTTATATTACGAAGGATTTGTAACAGACATTACCAAGCAAAAAAATACTGAAATTGCTTTGTTTGATTCCGAAGAACGCTATCGCACGCTGGTTGAAAAATTACCTGCGGTGGTATTTATGGACAAGTTCAACGAACCTCAAGTCACCAAATATATGAGTCCGCGTATAAAAGATTTACTTGGCTACACTCCCGAGGAATGGGAAACGGGAGACAATTTATGGGAAAGTTCTCTGCACCCAGACGACAAAGAACGAGTAAAGGCTGAAGATATTCGAACCGACGCGACCGGCGAGCCATTTCGCATTGAGTACAGACTGCGGCATCGAAACGGTCATTACGTCTGGATCAAAGAGGATGCGTCAATTGTCAGGGGCGAAGACGGCAATCCCATTTCCTGGCAGGGGATTATGCTGGATATTACGTATCAAAAATACGCCGAGGAAAACCTACAACGTCATGACGCGATCATCAA
>DYSN01000139.1 GCA_020718205.1 Draconibacterium orientale | reverse complement strand
ACACCGAATAAACTAAAAAGCCCCGTAGCTTTTTGCTGTTACGGGGCTTTTTTTTACTGGGCTTTTCAGTTATCCGGTGGATTGGTTTCTGCAGATTTTTAACCATATTTTGCGAAAAACCCCAGTCTCTTTTGAACATCATTTTTTTATACTTTTGCAAAAAATTTTAAAATGCTGGATAAATTAGGTGCCCTAAAAACAAGATACCTCGAAATAGCTGAACAAATGACCGATCCTGATGTGATGACGGATATGAAGAAATTTGTGCAGCTCAATAAAGATTATAAAGAATTGGAACCCATTGTGGTGGCCTACGATGAATATAAATCGGTGGTTGAGAATATCGATTCTTCAAAAGAAATCATCAGAACCGAAACCGACGACGAATTTATTCAAATGGCTAAGGAAGAATTGGTGGTTTTGCAGGCGAGCAAAGAAAGATTGGAAGAAGAAATAAGAGTGCTGCTGATTCCCAAAGACCCACAAGATGCCAAAAACGCTATTTTAGAAATCAGAGCTGGAACAGGTGGCGACGAAGCAAGCATTTTTGCCGGCGATTTGTACCGCATGTACCAAAAATACTGCGAAGCCAAAGGCTGGAAATTCGAAATCGTTGATATGACAGAAGGAACCATTGGGGGTTTTAAAGAGGTGATTATCAACGTAAGCGGCACCGATGTCTATGGTATTTTAAAATACGAATCGGGAGTTCACAGGGTTCAGCGCGTACCACAAACCGAAACACAGGGCCGCGTTCATACCTCAGCAGCCACAGTAGCTGTTCTTCCTGAAGCCGAAGAATTTGATATCGATCTTAATCAAAACGACATCCGTAAAGATACTTTCTGCTCCTCGGGGCCAGGCGGACAATCGGTAAATACAACCTACTCAGCAGTGCGACTCACCCATATCCCCAGCGGAATTGTGGTTTCGTGCCAGGATGAAAAATCGCAAATCAAGAATTTTGAAAAGGCCATGAAGGTGTTGCGCTCGAGAATTTACGAGATTGAGCATCAGAAGTATATGGACGAAATTTCGGCTCAGAGAAAAACCATGGTGAGTACCGGCGACCGTTCTGCCAAAATCAGAACATATAACTACTCTCAAGGCCGCGTTACCGATCACCGCATTGGATTAACTTTATACAATCTGGCCAATATTATGGACGGTGATATCCGGGAAATTCTCGACAAACTGCAGGTAGCCGAGAATGCCGAGCGACTAAAAGAACAAGACAAATCATTATAAAAACGTGTAGCTCATGAATCGAAAACAACTGTTTCAGCTTATCATGAAGAAGAAGTCTTTTTTGTGCATAGGTTTAGATACCGACATCTCAAGAATTCCTAAACACCTTCTCGAAACGGCTGATCCGGTTTTTGAATTCAACAAACAGATTATTGATGCCACCAACGATCTGGCCATCGCCTATAAACCCAATATTGCCTTCTACGAAAGCATGGGCGCCAAAGGCTGGATAAGTCTCGAAAAGACCATTAAATACCTGAATACCTTTGGCGATCAACTCTTTACCATAGCCGATGGCAAACGGGGCGATATAGGCAATACCAGTAAAAAATATGCCGAAGCCTTTTTCATGGAGCTGGGTTTCGACTCGGTAACTGTTGCGCCTTACATGGGCGAAGATTCTGTTGCTCCTTTTCTTAATTATCCGGAGAAATGGGCCATCGTTCTGGCGCTCACATCCAATCAGGGAGCCTTCGATTTCCAATTTATTGAATCTGTTTACGAAAAAAACCGTCTCTTCGAGTCGGTGCTCAAAACCGTGAAAAAATGGGGGACGGAAGACAATCTCATGTTTGTAGTGGGTGCTACCAAAGCCGAAATGCTTAAACCCATCCGCGATATCATTCCCCATCATTTTCTCCTCGTTCCCGGGGTGGGCGCCCAGGGGGGAAACCTGTTCGAAGTTGCTGAATATGGCATCAACGATCATGTGGGACTGATTGTCAATTCATCGCGCGATATTATTTATGCCGGACAAGGAAGAGATTTTGCATCGCGCGCCCGCGAAGAAGCCAAAAAACTGCAATTGGATATGGCGAGCATTCTGGCAAATATGGCTTAGCAAATGGCGGGTTTGGTGTGTAAAAAAATTAGAAATCTAATGTTTACCTAACCGGAAAATTTAAATCTAACTTTCACCTATGGAATCAATGGCATTTACATCCGGCTCACATTTCAGATCCATCAAAATTATTCACTTTGGTTTGGTTACGGGAGTGGTGTTCTTTATAATTGTGGTGCTGTTAGTGCAATTCAAAGGCTTTGGAACTTTCAGCGAAGATATAAAAGTGATACTTCTGGTGGTAACTTCTGTATTTACCTTTTTTGGGGTTTTTGCCGGTCAGTTTGCCTATAAAAAGAAAATTGAAGAAGGTAAAAGCAAATCGCGGTTGATAGAGAAATTAGACATTTATCGTTCTGCCTTAATCATTAAACTGGCTTTAATAGAAGGCCCATCATTCTTTGCAGTGGTTTCATATCTTTTAACCGGATGCTATATTTTTCCAGGAATCGCACTTTTGCTCATTGTGGTATTTTTAATGTATCGCCCCACACCTGACAACTTTATTATGGATCTTGACCTGAGCCCTGACGAGGCAGCCATCGTAAATAATCCGGAGGCTATTATTGACTAAAATAGCTGAGCTTCAATGATTCTCATCGAATCACCGATTCCAAGGTAAGTGCTTTATTTTCAGTTTCAATCCACTCAAGCTCAGGGTCGCTTTCGTGGGTAATTCCGCCTCCCACAAATAAGTGGAAAAACGACTCGTCGATTCGCATACAACGCAAATTCACGTAGAGCTGAAATTTTTCGGGGGAATAAAAACCCAGAAACCCTGTATAATAAGACCTTTGGTGGCTTTCGGCCTGAAGCAAAATTTCTTTGGCTTCCGGAGCCGGCAATCCGCAAACGGCGGGGGTTGGATGCAGCTTTTTTACAATTTCGGTGACCTGCAATTGCGAACAGCTCGCCGAAAAATGAGTTTTGATATGCACCAGATTACCAGCCTGCAACGAATCAGTGGCTCCCTTTTCCCAGGAAACCGAAGCGTTTGAGAGAATTTCTTCAATATACTCCTGCACCCATTTTTGCTCGTCACACTCCTTTTTCTGCCAAACCACTTCTTCTATTTTTCTTTCCCCCAGTTTTTGCGTTCCTGCCAAAGCCATGGTTTCTAAGCGATTATCCTGGTAAATAGCAAATACTTCAGGTGTCGCTCCACACCAAACTTCGTTATTGGGCAATAAAGCCAAATATACAAAAGCCTGTGGATACTTCAAAACCAGCATTTTAAAGAGTTTAATGAGCGAAACAGCTGTCCTGGAAACAGATTTCACCCGGCTTGCAACAGTCTTTTGAATTCCTCGCTGAGTCATGGTTGTCTTGAGCGAATTGATGAAATGAAGATAGTCTTCATGATTAATATTGGCCAAATGGGCTTGTTGCAAAATGGGCAGTTCAAGTACAAATTCTTCAAGCTCCTGAACAGCCATTGTTTCTACAGATGAAGCATCAAATGCCCAAGAAGGGCTATTGGATAAAGAATCGAAAGGCGAAAAAACAAAAGTCGGTTTCATGAGTTCTTCGAGATTCTTAAAGCCCATTGCTGCACCTTGAATTAACTGAATTTCAGTTGTTCCCGGATAACTAAAAAAAACAAAAGGCTGACTTATGGTAGGCATCTAAAGTGCGTTTTTGTCTAAGATAAAATTGGTGAGACGGGCAATGGAGATAAGCCGGCGCTCTTCGTCAAAAATTTGGATATCCCAGATATGAGTTGTTTTACCCAGATGAATGGGTCGGGCTTCTCCGGTTACAATCCCCGATGTTACTGCTCTCAAATGGCTGGCATTGATTCCGGCCCCCCGCGATGTTTTGGAGCTGTTGGGTCCCAAAACAATATGCGAACCCACGCTTCCGATGGTTTCGGCCAAGGCCAGACTCGCACCCCCGTGAAGTATTTTAAAAGGCTGAAAAGTTCGCTCATCAACAGGCATGGTGGCTACAATCAGGTCAGCATCAATCGAAACAAATTCTATATTCAGAGTTTCCATTAAGGTGCCCTTGTTAAACTTGTTTACTTCTTCCACTAAATTCATCGTTTTTCGGTTTTAATAAGGAGCCAAAGATAGCAGATATCCTGAAATTTTTGAGCTTTTGGGTTTGGAAACAACTTCGCTATGAATAAAATTGGGAGCTATAAAAATGCATTGACAGACATTTTTTCCAGATTGCTGACCTATTTCAATGAAATAAAAAGTTTCCAGACTGCCACAAAACTTATTGGTGGCAATGCTTCCAAAGGTATATTTGCAATCGTATAAATAATACAACTCAAAATGAATGAATTGAAAAGCTTATCGCTAACGTTGGTCACTGAAAATCAGGAAGAAAACGAGATGGCGGTGGAACTTGGCGACATGATTCGGAATGAATTGGGGGAAGGATGGAAAATTGAAAGAATTGCAAAATATCCTAAGTTCCTGAACAGCCGGAAAATAGAGTTTGTTAAGGATTTCGGGAATATTTCATTTGACGCGTTAAATATTCTAGCCATACAACTAACCGATAAACTGGTTTCGCCCTGGCTGCTCTATTTTGACGATGATGAGAATAGCATAGAATTGATTTACAATAAACAAGAAAACTCCAAAAATAGAAATCCTGAATATTTGGCTATTAAATGGGGTCATTTACAAATGAATAAACGCATTGAGTAATCATTCTCATTTGCATATAAGTTCTATATATCAATGACTTAGCCATTTTTTCGCCTTGCAATATTTTTCTAATCAGGCTAATAATTGTTACTGTGAATAAAAAATTAAAATATATTTGGTTTATTATATGTGTACTTATTATATTTGCGCAGATAATATTAACAACTTAATTTTTTAGATATGTGGACTACAGAAGTAACTCGTAAAACAAAGGCCAAAAAAGAGAAAATATGGGAATTATGGGCCGACGTACCCCATTGGAAAGTTTGGGACAGCGAAGTTGAAAACTCCGAGTTATTCGGACAATTTATACCTGGAACCAAAGGTACGCTGAAACCATCTGGCGGGCTAAAAACAAAGTTTATTATTACGGAATGCACTAAATTCAAATCATTTAGCGATCGAAGTTTTTTACCATTTTGCAAATTGGATTTTTATCATTCAATGCAGGAAACCCCTGATGGACTGCTTGTTAAGCATAAAGTTGTTATGTCAGGTTTATTATCTTTCCTGTTTTCAAAGCTAATAGGCCGCAATATGAGTCGAGGCCTGCCATTGGCAGTTGAAAATCTAATTAAAATTGCAGAAACAAACTAAAAGATACCATAAATGACAGATTTTATTTTTAGCAAAGCCGAAGAAAGCTCAGGATTTCTATTATGGCAGGTTACCAATTTATGGCAACGTGAAATTAAAAAAGCACTCGAAAAATATGGCTTGACACATTCTCAGTTTGTATTGCTGGCAAGCATTCATTGGTTGACTTTAAATGATGAGAATGTAACCCAGATTTTATTATCAAATCACACCAAAATTGACCCAATGACCACTTCAACAGTTTTGAGAACTTTGCAGTCGAAAGGGTTAATTAACAGGCAGGAACATCAAACCGATACCAGAGCCAAAACTGTCCAATTAACTGAATCCGGATTGTTAATCATAAAAGAAGCTGTAAGGACAGTTGAGCTTTTTGACATTCAGTTCTTTAGCACATTAAAAGACCACACCACCGATATCAGAAGGATATTACTGGCTTTGCTCGAAAACAATAACAATCCTATGAATGGATAGAAAAACAGTCATATTTCTGATAATAAATGCTTTAGAATAAAACAACAACCTTCCAAAATGAGAGCAGGAACACAAAATTTCTCACCCCCAAATTCCAATTATCGTCTAATACCATCCACCCAATATTTAACAAAAAAAATGATTCCATTTTCATTATACTACCCCAAAAAATCTAATTTTGATAATTAACCACAGGATTTTAAGCATTACTAATGGCTGGATATTGTGTATTGTTGTATATTCACAAAAACAATGCTGATTGAAAGGCGATTGTAGTAATTAAAGCACAATTTTGGATGTGCCGGCACAAATTTTTAAAAAATCGTTCGACCAATATTTCAATGCTCCAATTGAAGCCCGGATTGAATTCGCTGGCCTTTGCGAACCCATTTCGTTTGAGAAAGATGAAGTAATGAAACAAGAAGAAACCATTGAAAAATATTTTTATTTCATCCTGTAGGGCAGTGCCGGGCTATTCTTGTGGAAAGAGAATAATTTCGTATGTCTTGACTTTGATTTCGAAAATAATTTTTATTGCGATTATATGTCACTGCTTCTTAAAAAACCAACCCCTTTGCAGGTAGTAGCCATCGAAAAGTCCGAAATGGTTAAAATATCGCGAGACGATTTTTATAAACTTGCGCAAACTCCTATGGGTCAGATTATTAATCAGATATCGGCAGAATCTTTGTTCGTAGAAAAACAACAACAACAACAAATAGAGCTTTTAACCAAAACCGCCGAAGAACGCTATTGGATTTTATCAGAAAAATATCCAAATATTTACCAACGTGTTGCCCAAAAACATATTGCTTCATATTTTGGAATAACCCCTCAAAGTTTGAGTAGAATCAGAAAATCAACTAAATGATTTTTTACCATTTGGTAATTTTTATCTGAATCAGAAGTATAATTTTTGCATCATAATCTTAACAACTTGAACGATGCGAATTCTATTAATGAGTCCGGTATAAAAAGCCATCAAAAACGAAGATATAAATACAACTACTTGATTACTAATGTTTTATGAAACACAATTCAAAAATGCAACTATTTGATAAACTATGAATTGTGAATTTCAATATACTTTTACGACCTTTTTAGACCGGACTCATTGAT
>DYSN01000356.1 GCA_020718205.1 Draconibacterium orientale | reverse complement strand
TACCAAGTACGCAGGAGTTACCTATCCCTCCGGCTACGTTACCGGTTGGGATCCCTATATAACCGGAAGTAGGGTCATAAAACCCGATGCATATATGGACCTGCCTTATCGCGTAAACAACGATTTACAAAAAATGATGTTTACTCGTGGAAATTCAATGACAAACTACGTGGGTATAGGAGGCAGTTCAGACAAAACGAACATTTTTGTTTCTTTTGAAAACAATAAAGAACAGGGTGTTATCGTAGAAACAGGCGGTTATAGCCGTTATGGTATCCGAACGAATATTGACCATAAAATCACCGACAAACTCAAATTATCTACCAGCAGTAATTTCATTAATATTAAAAACGATTTAATGGGTGGCGGCACCGGAGCTTTTTTTGATGTATTGATGATGGAACCCGATGTAAATTTGCATAAACTCAACCCTGACGGGCAACAGTTTAATTATTATCCAAACCATTGGAGTACTGAGATTAATAATCCACTTTACAACTTGTGGCGCAACGAAAGTACGGTTTCTAAAACGAAATTATTAGGCAACTATGAGTTGAAATGGAAAATTACAGATTGGCTCAATGCAGAAGCCTCCTATTCTTTCGACTATATGGGCTACAATGGTGAAACTTATACCCCTTATGGAACGTTTGATGGTATTGAAACCGATACCGTTACCAACATCAAAAGTTACAGCACCACCAACGGTGCTATTAATAATACCTTTACTAAAAACTTTAATCAAGTGGTGCGTTCCACCCTCAATTTTTCAAAAACATACAATGAATTGGATGTCAATGCTAAGTTGAGTTATTTCATGGAACATCTCAAAACTAATGAAAATTACACAGAATCGAGCAATTTCAATTTGCCGAACTATGCATCGCCTAATTACGCTACAACACACCTCAATTCTGATTACAGATTTGAAGAAAAAGCATTAGATTATTTTGGAATCATAGCATTAGTTTACAAAGACCGATATATTGTGGATGGTTTGGTTCGCTATGACGGTTCATCCCTTTTTGGACCCAATAACCGATGGAATTTGTTCAATAGGGTTTCCTTGGCTTATCGCTTAACGGAAGATGTTAAAATTCCCGGTGTGCAAGAACTCAAAATTAGAGCAGCCAGAGGAACTGCCGGTTTAAGACCCGGTTTCTCCTATCAATATGAAA
>DYSN01000355.1 GCA_020718205.1 Draconibacterium orientale | reverse complement strand
CTTTGGTTAGTTGAAAATTTCCCAAATAGTTTAAAAGAAATTAACCTCGAAAACAAATTCTGGGACAAATTCAAAACAAATTGAAAATGAAAATAATATCAGTAGTAGGGGCAAGACCTAACTTCATGAAAATAGCCCCTTTTGTTCATGAAATTGAAAAGTATAATCAGAATAATATTAATAAGATTGAGCATATTCTCGTACATACTGGCCAACATTATGACGACCGTATGTCAAAAACCTTTTTTGAAGAACTCAATATTCCGGAAGCAGATATAAACTTAGGTATAGGCTCGGGCTCTCATGCCGAGCAGGTAGGGAATACGATGATTGAGTTCGAGAAAGTATTGAAAGCCGAGAAACCAGATTGGGTAGTTGTTGTAGGCGATGTTAACGCCACACTAGCATGCTCTGTTACTGCAAAGAAAGAATGGGTCAAGGTATGTCATATTGAAGCTGGGCTACGCTCGGGCGACATCACGATGCCAGAAGAAGTTAATCGTTTGGTTACCGACAGGTTAAGCGATTTGCTTTTGACGCCTGATCATATTTCAAATGAAAATTTGGCAAAGGAAGGAACCGATCCAAATCGTATTAAGTTTGTAGGCAATATCATGATTGATACTTTGGAAACAAGTCGAGATAAAGCAAGTAAATTGATGATTAAGGATATAGTTACAAATAATTTAGTAAGTAATTATATTCTTACTGCCGATATTCCTTTTGATGAACAATTTGGTGTTATTACGCTCCATCGCCCATCCAATGTGGACAAAAAAGAAGTTTTAGAACCTATCATTCGATTTGTGTTAGATGAGGTTACGAAAGACTTAACACTACTTTGGCCCATTCATCCTCGTACCAAAAAGCAACTTCAATCCTTTGGTTTATTCGATGAAATAGCTGCACATCCAAGAATGATTTTACTTGAACCTCTTGGCTATTTCGAGATGCTACGATTAAACATGGGAGCTAAAATAATGCTTACTGACAGCGGTGGTCTTCAAGAAGAATGTACCATTCTTGGAACACCCTGCCTTACGCTGAGATGGAATACCGAACGACCAGTTACCCTAAAAGAATATGGTGGAGCTTCGGTACTCGTTGGAAATAATGTTGCTCGCATCAGAGAAGAATATCAAATAGCTCTCACAAAACCAAGAACCCCAGTTCGCCCTGA
>DYSN01000354.1 GCA_020718205.1 Draconibacterium orientale | reverse complement strand
TACCAACCTTATCCTCCCAGTCAATAAATTCTGCATCATCCCCAATTTTACCTTTTTGTATTTCTCCAATTTGGTTTCTAAGGCGGTTATCTCGGTATCCATATCGGATAGAATGGTGGCGATGTTTTCTTGTTCTTTATAAGTTGGCGGAAATGGAATTTCAAATACTTGAAATGTTGGCAGTCGCAAAGAGTCAACGGTTGCCTTTACTGAATTTTCCATTGCGTGCCTTCCAAAGTATTCAGATATGTAACGATAAATATACTTTGAGAAATACCCACTTTTAAAATCACTGATTTTATAAACTCTTTGGTGGTAATCAAATTTTCCATTTATGTAGTGAAATATCTTTCCAATATTTCCTTCACCTGGAATTAATATTGCTTCTCCATCAAAAGAATATGTATTAATTCTCTCTATCGTTTGAGAACGAACAAAGAATGGATAAAGCCCATTTTCAACTTTGTCTTGGTTGTTCTTCTTTCCTGTATAAATCTCCGCAACCTCCCCCAATTTCTTCACTACCCAACCCTCTTTAGGTTGCAGCAGTTTTTGCATTGCACCTTGCTTGATGTTGCGTTTTTTGGCAATGAGTTTTTCTAAACTGCTTATTAAGGCATCGGCATCGGATAGGGCGGTGGCTATGGCGGATTGTTCTGCGAGGGTGGGTGGAATGGGAATCGAAAAAGGTGATAATCTTTCAATATTCAAATTCATTTGAGCACCAGTGGTAGCAAGTTCCTCTAATTTATCACGTCTAAATGAAAAATAAAAGTTAAGAAAATCATTAACCGTTTCCCCCAATCCATTAATTGCAACCAAGCTATCAGGACAAGCCATATCAATTTGTAATATTCCTGTATAACCAATATTGGCAGCAATTGTCATTAGGATAGTTCCTTTCTTGAACAAAGCACTTACAGCCAAACCTTCTTCATTTAAAGTTTGAGTGTAATTAATTATTTTCCCATTTGATTTTGTAACATCGCCTGTTTGAACAAATGGAATTTCCCCTCCATAATAAATTGGATTGTTTCGTGGTCTTGGTGTAAATTTTCCTCGTTTTAAAAAAGCAATATCTCCAAGCCTTTTAACCTCCCAATCACTCGGAATTAAACCCACTTCAGTTTGTTTGTATCCCTTCGGCAAGCTCTGGGCATTGTTTTCTGCTACTTTCATTT
>DYSN01000353.1 GCA_020718205.1 Draconibacterium orientale | reverse complement strand
ATTGGTTTGGGAATGTATCCCTTGGGTCGCCATTTATGCGGATATTACAATAACGATTATATACACGAAGGTACTTTGGTTCCGGATGTGGTGTTTAGTTTAAAAGTATATAATAACGAACTGTATGCCGGTGGGGCATTTGAAACGTTGGTAAAGAAAAAAGGAAGCCAATGGATACCGGTAGGTGGTCATAATAATTTTAATATCAGGTCGATGGATATTGACACCATGAATAATTTTTTGTTTGTGGGTGGAGGATTTAGTGCCGTTGACGATTCAATTTATTCTCAAGGAGTTGCCATTTGGAACGGATTTTATTGGGAAACTTTTGGTACGCAATGCACCAATTGCCAAGGTGCAGATGTCCATGTAGTAAAAAATTATCATGGTTGCGTTTATGCTACATTATGGACAGGAAGTCAGTGTTGCGAAGAGAGAGGTTGTCTTGTTCGCTGGGATGGCACAGCGTGGCAAGATGTACCTTCCGATACTTTAAGGTGGGCTATCCATGCATTAGAAGTACACCAAGATACCTTATATGTAGGAGGCAATTACTATTACGAAAACGGAGTAAACATAGGTACATTGGGCAAGTGGTATATGCCTCAGGACACTACTTGTAATTATTTAATGCCTCGCGCCTTTGTGCTGGAAGATACCTTAATTTTGCAGCAAAACCAAGCCGTGGCTCAATTTTACAACAATAACGCTTATGTAGATTCATGGTCGTGGGATTTTGGCGATGGAGGCAGTTCGCAAGAAAAAGACCCTATGCATACATACACAGATACCGGCACTTACACCGCCATTGTAACCGTTAGCAGTCAGGGTTGTGTAAAAACCGCCCAACGAACCGTTGTAGTAGAATTAGGTACATCAATAAACGAGATTGAGAATTTTAATTATGCGTTTAAAATTTTCCCCAACCCTACCTCGGGCAGCGTAACCATAGAATGTAATTTACCTGAAAATACTAAGGGCGAAATATGCCTTTATAACGCATTTGGTTCAAAAGAAAAACAAATTCCGGTTACAGGCGGTAGTAACAGTGTTTTACTCAATACCGAACATTTAGCCAAAGGCGTTAGCCTGTGTGGTTTACACGTAAACGGGAAACAAGTTTGCTTGGAGAAAATTGTGAAAGAATGAGGAAACTAATTTTATATATAATTGTTTGTATTTTT
>DYSN01000352.1 GCA_020718205.1 Draconibacterium orientale | reverse complement strand
CTTAACAAAAATTATTAAAGGAGAACACCATGAAAAAGCTCATTTATACGGCTATCGCCGGGATTGGCCTGTTGGGGAGTATGTCATCAGCCATGGCCGATGATATTACAGATTATTCGTCACTGGCCAGGAACGTAACAGGCGACACCGCAATCGAAGCAATTAATCCTTTTTTCATTTTAAGAGACACCAATTCTGACAGCGTTCCTGATATTTGCTATGTTGAGTTCAGGGTTTTTGCGGGCGGCACCAATACCCCTCTGGTGCTGAAATCTATTGGAAAAAGCACGGCCCTGCCAGCCGTCCCATGCACCAACCCACAGTGGTCAAATGTGGACATAAATACGGGTAAATTTTTGGGACAAACAGGCTCATCGCGGTCACATGTCGCGGTGGAGCTTGTTGCGAGATGTCAAGAAGCATCTCCATCTTACGAACACAAAGAGAGCCGCAAGACCTTTATTTATTCCGCGGACCTCTCAACGAATCTGAACACCAATGTCTGGACCTATACCACAAACAGAGAGCTTGAGGGCTTTGATATATTAAAAGATACCGCCGGAGCTGAAACCGATAATGCCATGATAACCACGATGTACCCAATCGATCCTTCAAATGAACGGGCAGGGTGGAATATGGTGGTACGCTCGGTTAACCTCACCACCGGCGCGCTTATCTCCGAACGCCACTATGCGGTACAGCGACCTTAATTGAAAAGTCAAAAACTATTCTACCTGAATACTATAGTTTAAAGTTTCACATAACAAAACTGTAAGGAAGCTCATTTTATTTTTTCCAACTTGGGTACCAAAGACGGGGGAAATCAAACTGGTGTAGCTTTGCGCGTGATCAGTTACAAAAACTCAGGCCCCTAACCGCTCATTCACGCAATTATCCGAAACTATAGCCCCGATGAACGGGATAAGAGCCATACAGATTGTTTTCTTGAGAAAAACAAGGAAATAATCTGTATGGTTCTAAACTCCAGCCTGAATATATAAAAGCCCCATATGCGACAATAAGCACATGGGGCTTTTTTCTGTGAAAATTAGTACCCACTCATCATGATATCGTATGTTGGGCTTTAGCCTGAAAACAAAGGGTCAAAAATGGGGTCTGTCCCCTTTTATCCTTTTTTATCCTTTTATCAATTCGGCAAACAGTTCCCGATGCTCTTTTATGATTGCAG
>DYSN01000351.1 GCA_020718205.1 Draconibacterium orientale | reverse complement strand
ATTTATGGATAACTGAAAACAGCCTTGAAGTTTAGAGTGTTCGCGTAGGAAACTGGACATTACTTCAAAGGTAATTTCGGTGGTGAGGTAATCATTGAGTTTAGACGAAAAATCGGCATAGCTTTTTGGGTCGATCGTCGCGGTGTCGTACATTGTGTGAATATATCCGTGATTATTCACCACCATGGTTACTTTTTCATTTTCAAGTGCTCTGCGCGCTTTGGCGGAGAGTTCGGTTCCGTTGAACCACATATTTTTAGTCACAAGCCGTCGGTTATTGGTTACAATTCCATCTCGAATGTCTATGAAATTCTGTGAGTGAAGAGGGGTGGCGAAAAGGTGAATACGTTCTAAAGGGATTCCAGATAAGACAAAAAGAGCCGCAGCATAGAGCGTTGAAAATGAGACACACTCTCCCGCACCGGTATCGTATCCTTCACGGTATTTAAACGACTCCATCGCTTCAACAGTTTCTGTTTTCCAATAGGGGGTTACATCTGAAGTGTAACTGTCGAGACCAAAGTGACGTCGAATATCGATATCGAAATAATATTTATCACCTTCGTAGCCAAAAAGGGCGTTGCTGTTTTTAAGAATCTCTTGATCTATAAAACGGTCAAATCGTTTTAGTTCTACCGGTTTTGTTGTCATCCCCCACGTGTCTAGGTCGAGATTAAACACAAATCTGTCCATAATAAACTGTTTTGCTCGCTGAAGGCGACGGTATTCGTTCAGTTTTCCCATAGAATCAAACCAAGGATCATTTTTCCATGCCCAAATTGATGGAGATACGATATTTGCCAATACTAAAGCGTACATAATCTCAGGGAAAATGAAAATTTCCATGTCGGAAAGTGATACCGCGGATGAGTATTTCTCTACAGATTCGGGATTTTTTTTATCGTAAAACATAGTTCCTCACAACGGTTTGTACTATTTCATATTAAGTAAGCAGATAGTATACCAAATATGTCATTCTAAAATAGATTTATGTTGTTTAGGAAAAATGTAAAGATCGATCCAAAACCGTGAGTAAGGTAAAATGAAGAATCTAAAAAAAAACTTGCATAACGTATTGTCACTCGTGTATATTTGGATGTCTTTGAAAGTGGAGAGTTGCCGGAGTGGTAACGGAGCGGATTGCTAATCCGTCAACGGGTAACCGTTGCACAGGTTCGAACCCTGTACTCT
>DYSN01000350.1 GCA_020718205.1 Draconibacterium orientale | reverse complement strand
CCCACAACCTGGCCCTGGCCGACCGCATGGATCGCTGCCTGACCCTCAAAGACGGGATTCTCCAGCCGGAATAAAAAAGGCAAGGAAGCTCCTATCAGCAGCCGGTAAAAGTTCAAAATCTCAGCCCGGTAATCAGTGTTTGACATCTTCCTCTTGCAGAGGTGAAAATGGTCAAGAGTTTTTTGGGATAATCGTGATTTACTTTAGTGCCTTACAGCTCATTTTCTTTTTCTTTTTACAAGAAAATGAGCTGCGCAAGGCACTTATCCCGTTCATCGGGGTTAGATTTTTCAAAAAATATTACAAATCAAGACCTGACCCCTTTCTTTGCACTGCCCGTGAGAGATCACCCTCATCACCCTGAGACATGAAAGATGAACCATCAGAAATGATCAATCCTCGCCATGACTGCGCCGGAACTTCACCCTGAAAAGAATCCATAAACATTCGCTTGGTTATGCGCTACTGGAATTCATTTCTTGAAGGAAGGAAGCCCTCGTTTTTTGGTGGAAGAATTTGCTTTTCCCAGCCGCACCATGTATCCTGTCAATGTTCTGCAATTTTTTTCGTCATATGACGATTCCATAAGATCCAAAAAAATTCTGTTTCCTTTTTTGGGTCGTATTTGTCAGATGTAAGGCCATGAGGTACGATAAATAAATTTTACTTCTCAACGGAAAATATGAAGACAATAGATAAATTTTCTCGACAAATTCAAGACATCACGAGCAAGAACGGGGCGTTGAATGTTCGCTTGTTCGGCTCCATGGCCAAAGGGACAGCTACGTCCTCCAGTGACCTTGATTTGCTTGTTGATCTGGCTCCGGGCAGGGACCTGCTTGATATTATCGGTATAAAGCAAGAGATTGAGGCTGTTACCGGCCTGAGAGTTGATGTGGTAACTGAGAAGAGTCTGAGCAAACATCTTCGAGAAAAAATTCTTCATGAAGCCAAAACATTATGAAGGATGATCGTATCTATTTGCTCCATATTGAAGAAGCTATTGCCACCATTCAAGATTATGTTTCAACCGGCCGGGATGATTTCTTTACCAAAAAAATGGTTCAGGATGCCGTTATTCGTAACCTTGAAATTATAGGGGAAGCTGTCAAAAATATCTCTCCTGCTACTCGCCTGAATGCGCCGGAAGTTCCATGGCAAAAGATTGCCGGTTTACGGGATGTCCTCATCCATGATTATTTTGGTA
>DYSN01000349.1 GCA_020718205.1 Draconibacterium orientale | reverse complement strand
GCCACAACCAAACAAATAACAAATCTCAAAATACAAATAACAAATAAAATTCAAATAACAAATTTCAAAATACAAATAACAAATAAAATACAAATAACAAGTAAAGTACAAACAAACTCACCTGAATTTGAGAAGGAAGGATTAGAATTACATGACGAAGCCATTCAATTGAAAAAAATATTTTCTTCAATCATTGAAAAATTAAAATAGTGTGTTTCGAATTTGAAATTTTGATGTTGTTTATTATTTGTTTTTTGGAATTTGTTTTTTTGAGTTTTTGCCAATTAATACATGAATATTAGATGTAAGGTACTAATTCCTTATTCCTCACTGATATAGTATGCCAGGGCTGCATAAAACGCTGAAGCTGCCACCAGGTCACTCACGGGTACTTTTTCGTTGGGTGCATGCGCAAGAACCTCATTACCAGGACCAAAACCGATACAGGGTATGTTATATAATCCGTTGATGGTAACGCCATTGGTCGAGAATGTCCATTTAT
Organism: Draconibacterium orientale; assembly: GCA_020718205.1. GTDB lineage: Bacteria > Bacteroidota > Bacteroidia > Bacteroidales > UBA12170 > UBA12170. The sequence goes on along the minus strand of DYSN01000349.1, from coordinate 710 downwards.
CGATAACCGGCTTTTTATGAAACAGATCGGTAAATGTTTTTTGCGCTATATCAACCAATGGATGATCTTCGCCGATCTTCCATGTAGGAAAATATTTCTCCATCCCATATCGAAGTCCCGTATAAGCGGTTTCTTCATAATGAAGGAGCTCAATGGCAGCATCCATCCCCTTGACGATTTCATGGATTTCTGACAGGGCCGACTCTTTGGTCTCTCCCCAGGTCAGCCGGCGGTCGAGATGTATCCGGGCATAATCGGCTACGGCACATAACGAAGGACTCCCCGACACAAATTCAGATATGGTGACGCTGCCTTTCCCTAGAAAATCATCGGATTTCAGCCTTTCGTTGAGCTTCTCAATTTCCAGACAAGCACGCGAAGCCATATAGATGGCATTGTTTCCTCGTTCGGGCGCAGAACCATGAGCAGATAGACCACGAAAAGTAACTTCCAGCTCCATCCTGCCCCGCTGCCCCCTGTATAAGTTCAGGTTGGTCGGTTCTGTTATGACAACAAAATCGGGATGGATCTTCTCTTCTTCTATCAGATATTTCCAACACAGGCCATCGCAGTCTTCCTCCATAACCGTACCGGTAAAATAGATGGTCAGTCCCCTGTCGAAAGCCAGTTCTTTGAGTATCCGTCCGGCTGTAACAAAAGCGGCCGGCCCCCCTTTCTGGTCCACCGACCCCCTGCCATATACATAACCC
>DYSN01000138.1 GCA_020718205.1 Draconibacterium orientale | reverse complement strand
TCCCCCCAAATCAAAAATAATAATATCTTCGAAATGGTTTTTCGGATTCAAAAATTTGATCCATTAATCCTTTAAAAATTATCATGATGCTTAAAAAGATATTCCTGATTCTGCTTTTATCTGCCTCTACCTTTGTCATGGCACAATTGGAGAGTAAAAACCCTAAATTGTCGTTTGGCGTTAGTGGGTTAATCAATCTAAATGCCATTGTAGACTTCAACGGGCTGAATAAATACGATGATTTTACGACTTCGGAAATCCCCACAAATCCCGATTTCTACGACGACGTTACTCGTTTCCACCTTTCGGCTCGTCAGTCGCGGTTGAACTTTAACGTCCATTATCTCACATCCAAAGGATTGATAACGGGGAAAATTTCCGGCGACTTTTATAGCGGAAGCACTGGCGAGTATTCCTTCTTCCGCCTTCGCGAGGCTTATCTGAAATATGGAAACCTGATTTTGGGGCAAACCGGCACAACTTTTGGAAACCCCGATATTGTTCCTTCCACCATCGACTTCGAAGGTCCCAACAGCGGCCCGGCCATGCGAAACCCTATGATTAGCTTCCGCCAGGAAATCAATCAGGTTTGGAGCTATGGATTGGCCATTGAAATGCGCGGTAACGATTTGATTTTGGTCGATACGGTGAATCGCCCTTTTCTTGCTATCCCCACACTTGTGGGCAATTTGAATAAAAAAGGTAAATGGGGTGTAATGACATTATCGCTGATGACGGCGGCACACGAATTCTACGATAGTCGCATGAATCCTAAAACCAAATACAGCTTCGGAAGTGCTTTCTCATTGATTTTCAATACATCGGAAACCAATCGTTTGAGCCTTTTTGCAGTAGCAGGCGATGGCGTTGCAAATTTTATTGCTGATTTATCAGGCGGAAATTACAACGGAATTCTGGTTCAAAACAGCGATGAATTGCGGCTTCTCAACAGCTTTGGCGGATTTATAGGGTATACTCATTTCTGGAAACCACAGTATAGTACCAATCTGATTTACAGTTTTGCGGCCCTGGAAAAAACTGCTCTGCTCTCTCCCACCGATTTCCGCTGGAGCAATTATGCGCTTGCCAATCTTTTCTACCAACCCAACGAACATCTGAAATTTGGAACCGAGATTGTTTGGGGTAATCTTTATACCCAGGATTTATCAACCGGCAATGCCTTCAGGCTTCAGTTTCTGGCACAGTTGAACTTTTAATTTTGATAAATATTTAAGCCTAATTTATCCGCTTCCTATTTGTTGCTAATCATGAAAAAAGCCGAATATAAATCCGGTTTCATTAGCTATTTTATTGATATTTAATTAATTCAGCTTAAAAAATCTCTTTAAACCGCTCCACCGCCATATTAATTTCAGCCTGGGTTACTGCGGAATAGGAAATGCGCATATTGTTGAGAAAATGACCGTGTTTTGTAAAGCCAGATCCCGGAACCACCGAGATTCCATGCTCCAGCAAAACATCCAACACTTCTTTGCCTTGATATTTTTTCATTCCTTCGCTCACATCGGGATAGAAATAAAATGCTCCTTCGGGTTTTGCTACCTTCATGCCTTTAATATCTTTCAAGCCCTCATAGAACAGATCTCTTCGTTGCTGAAATTCAACATGTTGCGGTTTCAAATCCACGTCTAAAAAGTTCACCAGACCATATTGTAAAAAGGTTGGAACTCCTGCTGTGTGGGTATATTGAACTCCATTGACTATCTTCAATACCACTTCGTTTTGAGTGAGAATATAACCTACTCTGATTCCAGTTGCCGAGAAAGTTTTGGAAAATGTAAAAGCCGAAATAATGTTTTTGTAGCCTTTGGCTTCATCCACCGACATGGTGCTGATATGCTTTTTACCATCAAAAATGATGTCTTCGTAGGCTTCGTCGGAAATGATAAAAACATCGTATTTCTTGCAGAGCTTCACGATATGGCTAATCTCATCGTAGGTAAAAACTTTCCCTGTGGGATTTTGGGGGTTGTTGAAATAGAAGAATTTAATGGTGGGCATCACCTTTTCCAATTCATTCCAGTCAATGGAAAAATCATCGTTCATTTTTACTTCGGCAAACTCAATGTTGGCATAAGGAACAAAATTTTCAACCGCTACACTCCAAATGGGCGAAAAGCCTGCTCCTTTTTGGTTGGCAAAAAGATTAAAAGCAATGTTGAGTGCTTCCTGACCGCCGGCAGTGATAATGATGTCTTTTGACGAAATATAATCTATTCCATTCACCATCTGCAACTTACGACAAATACTCTCTTTCAGGGGCAATTCTCCCCCCGATTTGGGATATTTGGTTTTGCCTTGGTCTAATGCTGCTTTAATATCGTTGATGAGCAATTGCGGGGTAGGCAGATTCAACTCGCCACGTTCCAAATGTATGAATTTTTTCCCTGTTTTTTGTTCATAAGCCGATTCAACCTGTCGGGCCCGTTCGGCAATTTTCACAATAGGCGAAATCTGGATATTGTGAAGGGGCTGAAAAAATGAGTTTTGCATATTAAATTTTGGTTTTGTATTGAATTTTTCTAAATAGCAAATTCAGTATTTTGATTGATAAGGTTTTGGACAAATCTAATTCTTTTTAAAGAAAACTTAATTTGATAGTTTTAAAGATGTTTTCAACAACCTAAAATTCTAAAATTAGCTATTCACAGGGGTTTTAAGAACGGTGGATTGTGTAAACTCCAAATTCCTGAACTATATCGGGAGTTTATTTTATCCTTTGGCAAGGCAAGTTTTAGTAATTTCGTGGAAATAAAAAGTGTTATGGAGTCATATATCTTTTTCCAAAATGGAGATTTAGACAAGGAGTTGGAATTTAGCTTTAGCAGAAGCAGCGGTCCGGGCGGTCAAAATGTGAACAAGGTCAACAGCAAGGCTGAGCTTAGATTTAGTGTTAGAGATTCGAATATCCTTACTGAGAATCAAAAACTTATTCTGCTGCAAAAACTCAGCAATCAGCTCCTTGCCGATGGGAGTCTGCTGGTGGTTTCGCAAACAAGCCGCAGCCAGCTGGAAAACAAGGAATTGGCCATCGAAAAATTTTACTCTCTGATTAACAAAGCTCTTAAACCCACCAAACGACGCATTAAAACCAAGGTTTCGGCATCGGCCAATGAGAAACGAATTCAGGGGAAAAAGCAACTATCGGAGAAGAAATCGCGCCGTCAACTCAACATAAACTAAAACGGCACCAATATTTCTATCGATGCCGTTTCTGTCAAATAAAGGGAAGCCTAGTGCTGAATCACAATTTTTGCAATTCCAACTTCTCCCCTGTTTTTCACTTTTATAAAATACATGCCTGCTTCTACATCCGACAAATTCATGTGTGTTATCAGGTGCTGACCTCTAAAATCTATTCCTAGATCCTTAACTAATCTTCCATCCATATCCCACAATTCTATGGCCTGAATGTCTAAATCGGCTCTATGTTCGGCTTTTAAAATCTCCAAATAGAACTGGCCATTGCTGGGGTTTGGCATTACACCAATGCTTCCAAAGCTCATGTCTTCCAACTCGTCGAGCCCTGTAAAATCGATATAAATACCTGTTTCGGGGTCGAGATAATAGTTTAGACCAGTGATGTGAGTATCGGGAGCAGTGATAGTGATGGTGTAAACGGAGTCCATGCTCAAACCCGGAATATCAACCCTGATTTTAAATACTCCTTCTCCCAGGGCATCAAATCCCCAGGCTCCAAATTCGTTGGTTGGGTCGTAACCAACAATTTCGTCACCTTTATCATCGGGGGCATCGTATTCCAGCACTACATCCACATTTTTCACCGGCTCGCCCTTGCTGTTGAAATAGAAAACACCTCCACTAAGCGATGAGTTTCCTTGTGGCGGAGGAACCAATTCAAAAACGTTGATATCAACTCCTTCCACAATTTGATCGCCCCAGTTTACAGTAACTGGAGTAGCATCGAACCAATAGAAGGCATCATAATGCCAACGGGGTATTAAACCAGGATAATTGTCGGCTTCGGCATAGCCGTGGAATATATACTCCACGCAAGTGGCAAGACCATTGCAGGTAAAGCTACCATCGGATATAATCTGAACTGAGTCAACCTGTGTGGAAATCACACCATTGGAATACAGGAATGCCAAAACATAGCCTGATCGAATGGTATCTCCCTGACTGGAAATTACAGTACCGGAGATTTTTGTGGTTGAAAATGGTTCAATAAGTTGATCCACAGAACCCACACAACCCATTTCATCTTCCACAGAAAGCTCAATATTGAAAGTAGATTGATTGCTAACAAACAGGTGCAAAGGATTTTGAATGTTTGATGTGTTGCTTCCATTGCTTTCCGGATCATCGAAATTCCAGTTCCAGGCTACAATCGCGCCATTTGCAGAAGTGGACTCATCGATGAACACTGCATCTTCATTACAACCACCCAGGGTGAAATTAAATGAAGCTTCGGGGTCACCAACAACAGAAGTAATTTGACGTGACACACTATTACAGCCGCCGCCATTCTCAACATAATAACTGATTTGGTATGGGCCACCAACGCCAACAGATGCTGGATTAAAGTTGGCCGTTCCATCGCCGTTATCGATAACACCCTGTCCAATGAAATATCCATTGGGGGATTCGCTTCCGGTGAGTAGTACCTGATTGTCCACATTACAATATGCCGCATCAAGTCCGGTAAAACTAACCGCTGTAAATGGAAAAATAGTGACCGACTGCGTAGTTGTATTCAAACACAAACCACCCGAAACATATTCATAAGTAATGGTATAAGGACCTCCTGCGCCCGCAAGTTCCGGGCTAAAGATGGCTGTTCCATTGCCATTATCTATTACACCCGGGCCACTAAAGCTACCTTCGGGAGCCATGTTTCCGCTAAGTGTAAATGGATTGTCGCTGGCGCAATATTCAGCATCCAATGGAGTGAAGCTGATGGCAACGAAATCGACCACTTCGGTGGTTTGTATTTCATTGTCCGAGCAACCTTCGGGGGTCAAATATTCATACTGAATATCGTATGGACCGCCAGCTCCGGCTGTGGCTGGGTTAAATAAGGCTGTTCCATTGCCTAAATCGGTAATTCCTTGTCCGGTAAAAGTTCCACCAGCAAAATTTCCTGATAGAGAAACGGAGGCATGATCGACACAATAGGCTGATTCGAGCCCTGTGAAAGTGGCTACCGGGGATTCAAAAACCTCGGTCGATTGGCTTTGCTCAGCATAACAGCCGAAGGTGTTGGTATAAGAGTACAAAATGGCATAGGGGCCGCCAACTCCCGCCGCCAACGGATCGAAATTCGCGATTCCATTTCCCAAATCGGTGATTCCCTGTCCGGTAAAGATTCCATTGGGGGCAAGGTTTCCGGTCAGCACCACCGCAGATTCTGTGGTACAGTAATTGGCATCAAGTCCGGTAAAACTGGCCGCATCGTTTGGATGAATGGTAACTTGTTGAACTTCTTCATCAGAGCAGCCTTCGGGGCTTGTATAGCTGTAGGTAATGCTGTACGGTCCGCCTGCTCCTGCTATTGCAGGATCAAAGGTGGCTGTTCCGTTTCCATTGTCAGTGATTCCTGTACCGGAGAATACGCCATTGGGAGCCAGATTTCCTGTTAAGGTTACAGCCGCTTCTGTAACACAATAAGTGTTCGAAAGTCCTGTAAACGATGCAACTGGCAACACATTTATTGTGGTCTGCTGAACATCGGTACCCACGCAACCGCTGGCATTTTCAAAGGAATAGGTAATGTTATAAGGCCCGCCAACTCCGGCAACAACCGGATAAAAATAGGCTGTTCCATTGCCTTGGTCAAAAACACCGTTTCCACTAAAGCTTCCATTTGGGGCTTCGGAACCAGTAATTACAATTTCAGCATCACCCTCGCAATAATTAGGATTAAGGCCTGTAAAAGAAACTACTGGAACATCGAAAACCGAAGTTTCCTGTGTATCGGAGTTAAAACAACCAAAACCATCTGTATAGGAATAAGTGATGCTGTAAGGGCCTCCAATTCCTGCCGCATTGGGATCGAAATCTGCTGTTCCATCTCCATTATCCGTGATGGCTGTCCCTGTGAAAGTTCCGTTTGGCGCCTGGTTTCCTACCAGGGTAACAACGGCATCGCCAAGGCAATAAGCCGATTCGAGTGTAGCGAAACTAACATCGGGCAAAGCGATAACATTGGTTGTCTGAGTATTTTGAGATGTACAACCACTGAGATTTACAAACTCATATACAATAGAATAAGGACCACCAACTCCGGCCGATTGTGGGTCGAATTGAGCAGTCCCATCTCCATTATCGGTGATACCTGGCCCGGTAAAACTTCCATTGGGGGCTTCACTTCCTGTGATTATAACCGCAGCACCATCAATACAATAATTGGCCGATAGTCCGCTGAAGTTTATAACAGACAGTGCGTTAACTGTGGTTTGCAGGGTAGATGAATTACTGCAACCATTGAGATCGGTGTAACTGTAAACGATATCATAGGGGCCGCCAACTCCAGCCAATACCGGATCAAAAGTGGCAGTACCATCTCCATTATCTGTTATACCTGGGCCGATAAAGGTTCCATCAGGGGCTTGATTACCAGTTAGAACAACAGCGGCAGCATTAGCACAGTATTCAGCATCCAGACCAGTAAAACTAACTGTCGGCAATGATGCTGGTTGATTTACAGTTTGTGGTATGAGTGTTTCACAGGAATTATTGTCAATAACCATAACATTATAGTTATTGGCAACTAGATTGTTGAATGTGGTAGTAACTTCGTAATTAACGCCGCCATCAATTGAGTACAAATAGCCGGGAGAACCGCCCGTAGCCAAGATTTCTATGGCACCGTCACTACCTCCAAAGCAAGTTACATCGGTTATATTGGCTGTGAAAGTCAAAGCATCCAGGGGCTCTGTGATTGTTGCCACATCGGCCGACTGACATAAGTTGACATCTCTCACAACAACCTGATAGGTTCCTGCTGTCATTGAATTAAATATCGAGCCGGTTTGCCAGTTCACACCATTGTCTGTACTATATTCATAGGGCAATGTTCCCCCAAGTGCAGCAAATTCTATACTTCCTGTTGCATCTCCTGTACACAACACATTGGTGATGGTGGTGGTGAAGGTCAGAGAAGCTACAGGTTGGGT
>DYSN01000348.1 GCA_020718205.1 Draconibacterium orientale | reverse complement strand
GCGCCTTTGGATGGGTCTTGCCGCCAAAATAAAAAATATACCGCAATATCCACTGACAATAGGTCTGCTCAGTACGATACGCGTAATGATGATACCTGAGCACCTCTTTTACCTGCTCCATAAGTTTCAGTTCAGGATTTGGCCGAAACCTCGGCTTATTTTTTTCTTGACTTTCCATATTTCACCCCATAGTATCGTGCGTACATAGAAAATAATTATAAGAAACCTAATATGTGGACACCCTTATGCTTATTTTCCGTATTTCAAGATCAATATAAGAATAAGCGGAAATCTTGTCCACCCATATAGAAAAATAGTGTGGACAAATGGCGGCTTATTACACTGTTCGCCTGAAGGAGAAGATATGAGTTTCAAACCTGACTTTGGTCTGCGGCAGATGAAAGATGGGGTTCCCAAAAATGTAGACTTTAATTTTTGTGACTTCCATTTGTATAGCCTGACCGTGCTTGGTCACGGGCAATACTCAACGATGGTGGAAATCCCATTTGCGGGTGAAACGCACGCGCTATCTCTCGATTTCAATCAAAAACAACTTGATCAGATACTTTCTAAAGCATCCTTGGAAATATCCTCCCTTATACGTAAGGAGTTGTCTCACGACCCAGTAACGCCCAGGGCACTTTTTTTCGAGGGAAAAGTGGTTTTTGGCGTTCGAGCACGACTTGGAGAATTACAGAAAGTTCAACGAGAGTCCTTTGTTCCTCTCGTGGCACATGAGATCATGTAACCTTGGGCGAGTCACTGGATCATCAAAATGTCAAACAATACATGTGCCATATGCCTTAACAGTGGCAGGCCAGTTAAATTTTCATCCGAGAGAATTCAGGTATGTCAATGGTGTGTAACTTTGCTCCAAGACAAACAAATTATTATCGAAGAAAACCACCACCTCTGGTGGTGGACCCGGATAGGTTCTACCGATTCGGGGTAAAATAAGATAGGCTTTTTCTCCAGGGAATCCCCGCTATGGGACGTATGGAGGAAAAGCCTATGCATGATTGGGAGAGTTTATCGCATGTACGATGGGATTGCAAATACCATGTGGTCATCGTACCGAAGTATCGAAAGAGAGTTTTGTATGGGAAATTGAAGCGAGAATTGGGAGAGATCCTACGAGATTTGGCGAAGCAAAAAGGGATAGAAAGAAAATTGGGGTCGGAGTAAATTAAAAAGGTAAAAGTGGACAGATTCATTTTAT
>DYSN01000347.1 GCA_020718205.1 Draconibacterium orientale | reverse complement strand
TAGTAAAGTAGTCTTTGTAAATTAGGAAATATAATATGGGAAATATTGGCCAAAGTTTTTTTTCTTTTTTTGTTGGCGAGCTTGTCTCGCTTATTCTAGCTATAATCATAAAAGATGAAAAAAAAAGAATTTGGGTGTTAGTTGTGGGAACTATTTTATCTGGTATTCTTGCGTTGAGATTCCAAGAAGGTATGGTAATTCCCAAATTTGATTCGTTTATATCAATTGTAAAAAATACTGAAATATTAGACCCTGTTGCTCAAGATACGCCTATAGGTTCAATTGTTGTTTCAACAAAAACGCAAATGCCCGTTCCAATAGTCATGTCAACCAGAACATGGACTCCTGCTCCAAACTCTCTTGGGACTGAAATTGCTGATATCAAACACACTCAAATGGTTTTTGTGCCAAATGGCGAATTTAAAATGGGTAGTGATGGCAATTCAGATAATCGCTATTCCAATGAAAAACCCATCCACACTGTTTATCTTGATGCTTTTTGGATTGATGAAACTGAAGTGACTAATAAAAAATATCAATCTTGTGTAAATGCAGGCGGGTGTTTGGATCATTCAATATCATCATATACACGCCTTAATTATTATGGAAACCCTGAATTTGATAATTACCCTGTTGTCTATGTGAGTTGGGGCGACGCAAAAAACTATTGTGACTGGGCAGGGCAGAGATTGCCTACTGAAGCTGAATGGGAAAAAGCTGCGCGCGGTACAGATGATCGTGTATATCCATGGAACGACTCTATTAATTGTGGAATTGCGAACTACAAGAATGCTTGTGTTGGTGATACCGTAGAAGTAGGAAGTTATCTTGATATCAGCCCATACGGTGTGTACGATATGGCTGGTAATGTTTCTGAGTGGGTGAACGATTGGTATGATTGGACTGGCTATTATGGTTTGCTTTCCTCTTTATCAAATCCTTTTGGTCCAAATTCAGGTGATTCCCGTGTCGTGCGTGGTGGTTCATGGAATGGTGCTGCTGACCAGTCTCGTACTACCTTCCGTCATGGCTGGTATGAGCATGTTGCTAGCGAGGATGGCGGTTTCCGTTGTGCCCTTACACCATAGTTGTTTGTAAGAATTTTATGGGATGGGTAATGGGCATGGATTAGGGCCTAATAGAATCAACTCTCCCCATCGCGTGAAGCGCAAATCATTCATCAGTTATAATCCCATCCGCAATCACCAATCCAAAATCCCA
>DYSN01000046.1 GCA_020718205.1 Draconibacterium orientale | reverse complement strand
TCTGCAATTGGGTGCGGAAAGTAATTACTCTCGAGCTGAGTTTATTATGTGTGCGTTGATTTATAGAGGCAAAAACTGGATTTGGTTTGCCTACATTGATTTTTTGGGTGCGCAATATGTTGTGTTCCATGGTAATTTCATGGTAATTCGATGCTCTTTATTGGGGTTCTTATTATAAAAATATCTATTTTTAGCCCTTTTATTTTAATTACCATAATTTTCAAAACACAAAACAATGAGAAAAAGCCTTTTATTATTTGCCATAGCTCTGGGCGGGCTCACGGCTTGTAACCAAAAATCAGAAAAGATGATTCAATACCCCACAACAGCCCGTGTCGACACCGTGGATGTTTACCATGGAGTGGAAGTGGCCGACCCATATCGATGGCTCGAAGACGATAATTCCGACTCCACAAAATCGTGGGTTACCCGTCAGAACAATGTCACAAATAACTATCTTGCTCAAATTCCTTTCCGCCAGAAAATAAAGGACCGATTGACAAAAATCTGGGATTATCCCAAATTTGGCCTGCCCTTTAAAAAAGGCGATTATTGGTATTTTTACAAAAACGATGGCCTTCAACCCCAATATGTTATCTATCAAATGACCAGTCTCAATGGCGAGCCGGTCGTGTTTCTCGATCCCAATACCTTCTCTGCTGATGGCACCGTTGCATTGGGTTCCATGTCGTTTTCGAAAGACGGAAAACTCTGCACCTATAGCACCAGCAGTGGTGGCTCCGACTGGCAGGAGATATTTGTGATGGATGTTCAAACAAAAACAAAAATGGCCGATCATCTCAAGTGGATTAAATTCTCGGGAATGAGCTGGCACAAAGATGGCTTCTATTATAGCCGCTATGATGAGCCTAAGGCTGGTGAAGAGCTTAAAGGTGTAAACGAAAACAGCAAAGTCTATTTTCATAAGGCGGGAACTGCTCAAAGCGAAGATGTTTTGGTGTATCAGGATCCGGAACATCCAAAATATGGCTGGTATATGGGAACCACTGAAGATGAGCAGTTTCTTATTTTGAGCGGAAGCAACCCTTCGGCCAAAGGAAATTCGCTCTTCTATAAACGTGCCGACGACCCCAAAGCTCCATTTGTAGCCATTCAGGACAATTTTGAACACGATATCTGGATTCTGGACAATCAGGGAGATGAGCTTTTTATTCAAACAAATAAAGACGCCCCGAGAAAAAGAATTTATAAAATGAGTGCTGCCGATCCATCAAAAACACAGGAAGTGATTCCACAATCGACCGATGTGCTCAGCAGTGCCGAAATGGTTGGTGGAAAACTTTTGGTGAGTTATATGCACGATGCATCGTCAAAAGCCTATGTTTATAACCTCGACGGAAGCATGCAGCACGAAATCGAATTGCCCGGAATTGGAAGCATTAGCGGATTTAGCGGACAGAAAGACAGCGATATAGCATTCTATTCGTTCACATCTTTCACCTATCCCAATATGGCTTTTAAATACGACATCAACAACAATAAATCAGAAGTTTTCAGAGAATCGGGCATCGATTTCGACATCAATCTATACGAAACCAAGCAGGTTTTCTATACCAGCAAAGACGGAACCAAAATCCCCATGTTTATTGTCCACAAAAAAGGCCTGGAGCTGAATGGTCAAAATCCAACCCTACTTTATGGTTACGGTGGTTTTAATGTATCGTTAACTCCGAGTTTTAGCATTAGCAATCTGGTTTTGCTTGAAAATGGAGGCGTATATGCCATGCCCAATATCAGGGGTGGGGGCGAATATGGCGAAGAATGGCACGAAGCAGGTATGCAGCTCAACAAGCAAAATGTGTTCGACGATTTTATTGCCGCTGCCGAATATCTGATTAAGGAAGGCTATACCAGCACCGAGAAATTGGCCATCAGGGGTGGATCGAACGGTGGATTGCTCGTTGGCGCCTGCATGACTCAACGACCAGAGCTGTTCAAAGTTGCTTTTCCACAAGTGGGAGTTATGGACATGCTGCGCTATCATAAATTCACCATTGGTTATTATTGGATTCCCGATTATGGCAGCAGCGACGAAAAAGAGCAGTTCGATAATCTGATTAAGTATTCGCCTTTGCACAATATTAAATCGGGCGTTTGCTATCCTGCAACCCTTATCACCACTGCCGATCACGACGACCGCGTGGTTCCGGCTCATAGCTTTAAGTTTGCTGCCGAATTGCAAAGCAAACAAGCCTGTGCCAATGAAGCTCTCATTAGAATTGAATCGAAAGCTGGACACGGAGCGGGAAAATCGACTGAGAAAATTATTGAAGAAGCCGCCGATTTGTGGGCTTTTATGTTCTACAATATGGGTTTGAGCCCTTACAATCAATAGTTTAGTTTAATATTCACAGAACTATAATCCACAGACCCCATGGCCACTTTTTGCTATGGGGTTTTATGTGGATAGCAATTTGAGCATAATGATTTCGATTTATGAAATGGCACGGCACGATTTGTAAATATTCAATATAGAAAAACAATGTTAGCAGCCAATATTTACATAGAATAAATAAAAATAAGGATGTTACCAGTTGAAATATAATAGCATAAGAAACAGATTTCCTTTTGTTTGTTACTAACACATAATTTACAGAAAATTAACAAAAAGCTCTAATTTTGTGCCACCTAATTCTACGAACCTAAATATATGAGCAGCGAAAGTTTAGTGCTATTTTTTATAGTCGGAGCAGTATTGGTCGGTGGAGCCATCCTTTTTTCATCGTTTATTGCTCCCAAATCTACCAATCCCCAGAAGTCAGAAGCCTACGAATGCGGAATCCCCACCACGGGTCTTTCGTGGTTACAGTTTAACGTAGGTTATTATCTTTTTGCCCTGTTATTCCTCATTTTCGATGTGGAAGTTGTATTTCTGCTGCCCTGGGCAGTGGTAATGAAAGAGGTTGGATTGGTAGCCTTTGTCGAAATCATGATATTTTTCTTTATTCTGGGTCTTGGTTTATTGTATGCCTGGAAAAAACACGCTTTAATATGGGAATAAAATCGATGAAAGGAGTTCAGTTCAACGACGATGAAACGCTTGAACTACTCAAAGAAACCGGAGGAAGTGTTATCCTGAGTACCATTGACGATATTTTTAATTGGGGAAGGTCGAATTCTATTTGGCCTTTAACTTTTGCTACCAGTTGCTGTGGTATCGAAATGATGGCGGCAGGTGCTTCGCGTCACGACTTTGCCAGATTTGGTATCGAAGTTTACCGTGCCAGTCCTCGCCAGGCCGATGTTATAGTAATTGCTGGTACTGTGACCAATAAAATGGCACCCGTTCTCAAACGTCTCTACGATCAAATGGCCGATCCTAAATATGTGATAGCCATGGGAGCCTGCGCCGTATCGGGAGGTCCGTTTTTCTATAATACCTATCATGTGGTTAGGGGTGCCGATCACGTGATTCCGGTGGATGTTTACATTCCCGGTTGTCCCCCAAGACCCGAAGCCCTGCTCTACGGAGTGATGCAGTTGCAAAGGAAGATTCAGGTGGAGCGCAATCTTAGCGGAAAAAAAAATAAAAAATAATTTCAGGGTCAATAAATTCTTCATTCATGGAAAATCAACAATTACAGGAATTCATTACCAAAGCCAGTCTCAAGGCACAAGTGGCCATGGGCAAGCAGTATCTGGAAATCAGCGTCGATGCCAAAGACCTGATGGGCATTGCCACCTTGTTGAAGGAGTCGAAAGAAATGCTCTTCGATTATCTTTTTTGCCAGTCGGCGGTAGACTATGTGAGCCATCTCACCATCGTTTATCATCTGGAATCTACAACATTCAGACACCGGGTGGTTTTAAAAGCAAAGATTGCCGATACCATCAAACCCGAAATTAACTCGGTTTACGATTTATGGATGGGTGCAGAATATCACGAGAGAGAAATATTCGATTTGTTTGGAGTGAATTTTATCAATCACCCCGATTTGCGAAAAATGTTCCTCGATGCCGATTGGGTAGGCTATCCGCTGAGAAAAGATTATAAAGACGAAATTAATATGGTTGAAAGATAAGATATGGCAGACAATCAATTTAAACCATTGGCAGAGGAGCAGGAATTCTCCATTAATATGGGGCCTCAGCATCCCAGTACCCACGGTGTACTCCGGTTGATGCTTAAACTGCGCGGTGAAACAGTTACCGAAGTGAAGCCCCAACTGGGTTATATTCATCGTGGCATTGAAAAAATGTGCGAGAAACTAACCTATCCGCAAACCATTCACCTCACCGACAGGCTCGATTATCTTTCGGCTCATACCCTAAACGAAGCCGTTTGTTTAGCGGTGGAAAATGCGCTGGAGATAGAGGTGTCCGAGCGTGTAAAATACATCAGAACCATTCTCGACGAGCTTACCCGTCTGGCTTCCCATCAACTTTGGTGGTGCGCCTTTGGCATGGACCTGGGAGCTCTCACCACCTTCTTCTATGGCTTGCGCGACCGCGAACAGATACTCGATATTTTTGAAGAAACCTGTGGCGGACGTCTAATCGTAAGCTATAATGTACCCGGCGGATTGATGAATGATATTCATCCCAACTTTCAGAAAAGGGTGAAAGACTTTATTAAGTATTTCAAGACAAAACTGCCCGAGTACGATCAGTTGCTCACCGGAAACCCCATTATGCAGGAGCGTACCAAAGGCATTGGTTTTATCAGCAAGGAAGATGCAATCTCCTACGGAGTTACAGGCCCCGGTGGCCGTGGTTCGGGATTTAGCTGCGACGTGAGAAAACACGATCCTTATATGGCTTATAAATACGTGAAATTCAACGAAATTCTCGAAACTGAAGGCGACACCTTTGCCCGTTATCAGGTGCGTATGCGCGAAATGTGGGAATCGTTGAGCATTCTCGAGCAACTTATCGACAATATTCCCGACGGCGACTATGCTGCCAAAATGAAGGCCATCATCAAATTGCCTGCCGGGGAATACTATCAACGTGTGGAAGCAGTAAGGGGAGAGTTTGGAGTATATATAGTCAGCGATGGCAATAAAACTCCCTACCGCATGAAATTCCGTTCCCCCAATTTTTCAAATCTTGCCGCCCTCAATCTGATGGCCAAAGATTTGAAAATAGCCGACTTAATCGCCATTGGCGGATCGATGGACTTTGTGGTTCCGGATATGGACCGTTAACTATTAGGAAAAAAATATACAGAATAATATGGCATTCGATATTTACGATTTTTCATCACTCACCCAAAGCATCGACGATGCGCTCATGAGTTCCATGCCGGAATTCTGGGCATTAACCATTGAGATGGTTATTATAGGTGTAGCAATTTTAGCCTTTTATGCAGTTGTAGGATTATATCTGGTGTATGCCGAGCGCAAAGTCTGCGCCTTAATGCAAAACCGCTTAGGCCCCAACAGGGTTGGCCCTTTTGGTATTTTTCAAACCTTTGCCGACTTAATAAAACTGTTGCTTAAGGAGTTGATTCCCATTAAAAACGCCGATAAGCTGCTTTTCAATATTGCTCCTTTCATTGTTATCATAGCCTCGTTTATGGCCATTGCCGCCATTCCTTTTGCCAAAGGGCTGCATGCTATCGATTTCAATATTGGGGTTTTCTATATTATGGCAGTATCGTCGCTGGGGGTTATTGGTATTTTGTTGGCCGGTTGGTCGAGTAACAATAAGTATTCACTCATAGGAGCCATGAGAAGTGGAGCTCAGATAGTGAGTTACGAGCTTTCGGTGGGTTTATCGCTGTTAACAGTGGTGGTGCTTGCAGGCAGCCTTCAACTTTCTACCATTGTGGAAGCACAAGCCAATGGCTGGTTCATTTTTACAGGTCATATTCCGGCTTTTATTGCCTTTATCATTTTCCTTATTGCCAGTACAGCCGAAACCAATAGAGGTCCTTTTGACCTTGCCGAAGCCGAATCTGAACTTACCGCCGGATTTCATACAGAATATTCAGGTATCAAATTCGCTTTCTTCTTTTTGGCCGAGTACATGAATATGTTCATTGTAGCATCGTTGGCTGCCACTGTGTTTTTGGGGGGCTGGATGCCTTTCCACGTAGGTGGTTGGGAAGCATTCAACGGCATTATGGATTTTATTCCTCCTTTTATCTGGTACATAGGCAAAACCGCCTTTGTTATATTTATCATGATGTGGTTTAAGTGGACTTTCCCCCGTTTAAGGATCGACCAGTTATTGACCCTTGAGTGGAAATACCTGTTACCCATTAGCTTGGTTAACATCATCATCATGTCGTTTTTTGTATTAATGGGTTGGCATTTTTAGTATATGAAGAGCATTATAAAATACTTTGCAGAAATATTCCATGGCGTCATTGCCCTTGTTCAGGGGATGAGAGTGACCGGATATTATTTTTTTCACCCCAAAACCATTGTTACTCAGCAATATCCCGAAAATAGGGCCACATTGAAAATGTTCGAAAATTTCAAGGGGGAAGTTATTATGCCCCATAATGAGAAAAACGAGCATAAATGTACTGCCTGCGGCATTTGCGAGATGAACTGCCCCAACGGTTCCATCGAGATTTTGAGTAAAATGGTGGTTCAGGAAGATGGAAAGAAAAAGAAAGTTTTAGAGAAGCATATCTACCATTTGGGCATGTGCACCTTTTGCAATCTATGCGTAAAAACCTGCCCATCCAATGCCATTGTCATGGGTAATGATTTTGAGCATGCAGTTTTCAACAGAGCAAAACTGACTAAAGTTTTAAATCAACCGGGTTCAATTTTAATGAAAGGAGTAGAATAATGTCAGCAGCAGATATCATGTTTTATATTTTTTCGGGATTGATAGTAATCTTCTCGATACTCACTGTAACCAGCGGAAGAATTCTAAGGGCGGCAGTGTATTTATTAATGGTACTTATCTCCACATCGGGATTGTATTTCCTGCTTAACTATCAGTTTATTGCTGCGGTTCAGTTGATTCTCTATGCAGGGGGTATTGTGGTACTCATTATTTTCTCCATTCTTTTGACCAGTCATATCAGTGAAAAATTTGAGCCGGTAGCACCACGAAAACTGATTTTCTCGTTTATTGCCGTAGCAGTCGGTGCGGTGTTAACCACCATGACCATTGTTCAGTATGGATTCAACAACACCATCACCAACAGCGAAAACCCCGATATGAAAGTTATTGGGAGAGCACTTATTGGCTACGACAGAGATGGATATGCCTTGCCCTTCGAGGTTATCAGTATTTTATTGCTGGCGGCCATGTTCGGAGCTATTATCATTGCTAAAAAAGAACCAAAATCCAACTAGATATGACATCAACCATTCCATTGTATTATTTTCTAATCCTTGCCACATTGATGTTCTTTATTGGTATTTACGGCTTTTTGACCCGTAAAAACCTGATAACCATCCTCATGTCGGTTGAGTTGATACTGAATTCAGTGAATATCAATTTTGTGGCTATCAACAGATACCTGTATCCCGAGCAGCTGCAAGGTCACTTTTTTTCGCTTTTTATTATTGCTGTGGCAGCTGCCGAAGCTGCTGTGGCCATAGCCATCATTATAAGTGTTTACCGCAAGTTTACCAATATTGATGTTGAACGAGTTAATACCATGAAGTTTTAAACATAGCAAACAACTAATCCATGAGTAATTTCTATTCGTACACAGTTTTAATTCCGTTGTTGCCTCTGATGCTGTTTCTGGTTATCGGGCTGGGCGGTCATAAAATGAGGCCCATGGTTTCGGGGTATCTGGGGTCCATAGGGATGGGTATTTCTGCCTTGCTTTCCTATTTCACAGCCTATCAATACTTCTTCAACCATTCGGGCGAGGCTTTTGAAAAAATCATAGCCTTCAATATCCGCTGGATCAATTTTACCGATAAACTACATGTGGATTTGGGTACTCTCATCGACCCCATCTCGGTTATGATGCTGGTGGTTGTAACCACTGTTTCGCTCATGGCGCACATTTACAGTTTGGGATATATGAAAGGGGAGAAAGGGTTTGCCCGTTTTTACGCCTTTTTATCGTTGTTTAGCTTCTCCATGCTGGGGTTGGTTTTAGCCACCAATATTTTTCAGATGTACATTTTCTGGGAGCTTGTGGGCGTTTCATCTTATCTGCTCATCGGTTTCTACTATGAAAAACCATCAGCCATTTTAGCCAGCAAGAAAGCTTTCATTGTAACCCGTTTTGCCGATTTTGGTTTCCTTTTGGGGATTCTCATCCTTTCCTACTACACAGGAACCTTCGATTTTATGGAGCTCACCAACCCCGAAAACAATATTGTAGCTTCACAGGTTGGAGCCACTTTTATGGGGATGTCGGTTATTACACTGGCGCTGGTACTTATTTTTGTGGGAGGTGCTGGTAAATCGGCCATGTTCCCGCTGCATATCTGGTTGCCCGATGCTATGGAAGGCCCAACACCTGTTTCGGCACTTATTCACGCAGCAACCATGGTTGTGGCCGGTGTTTTCTTAGTTGCCAGAATGTTTTTTGTTTATGCCACGGTTGCCCCCGCCGCCTTGCAAGTTGTGGCCTGGGTGGGAGGTATTTCATCGTTTATTGCCGCCATTATTGCGCTAACGCAGATCGATATAAAACGGGTTCTGGCTTTTTCCACCATGTCGCAAATTGGTTATATGATGCTGGCATTGGGGGTTTCGGGTTTCGGACACGAGCACGATGGTTTGGGATACATGGCTTCCATGTTCCATTTGTTCACCCACGCTATGTTTAAATCGCTGCTGTTCCTTGGAGCCGGCTCTGTGATTCATGCGGTTCATTCAAACAATATGACCGACATGGGCGGGCTGAGAAAATACTTACCCATAACTCATATTACTTTCCTCATTGCCTGTCTGGCCATTGCAGGGGTTCCTGGTTTCTCAGGCTTCTTTAGTAAAGATGAGATTCTGGTGGCAGCTTTCCACAGCAATAAAATTTTATTTGCCATTGAGTTTATCGTGGCCGGGCTCACCGCATTCTATATGTTCCGTCTGTATTTCAGCGTTTTCTGGGGAGTAGATCGTCATTATCACCATACCCCTCACGAATCGCCCTACATCATGACAGTACCTTTGATGATTCTGGCTTTTGCTTCGGTTTTTGCAGGTTATATTCCTTTCCACAGCTTAGTAACCTCCGACGGTCATCATATCGAAACCCATTTTGAGTGGGCTGTTGCTATCCCCAGCATCCTTATCGGATTTGCCGGAATTGGTCTTGCCTGGTTCATGTACAAGAAAGAGACTGCTATGCCAAATCAGCTGGCAGGAAGTTTAAAACTGGCTTATACCTGGTCGTACAATAAATTCTACATCGACGAGGTGTATATGTTTGTGACCAAGAAAATTATATTCAATTATATCAGTCGCCCGGTGGCCTGGTTCGATCGTCATGTGGTCGACGGGTTCATGAATGGCATAGCCTGGGTTACCAACTATGTTTCCGGATCCATTAAAGGATTACAATCGGGTCAGCTACAGAAATATGGATTTGTTTTCGTATCGGGAGTTTTAGCATTGGTTATTTTATTTGTTTATCTAGTTAAATAATATAAGAACATGGATTTTCTATCATTATTTGTTTTAATACCGGTTTTAACCATCGTTGCCATATTCTTTTCGCAGAGTAATCAGCAAACCAGAATTATATCTGCGGTTGGAATGAGCATTCAGTTCATTTTGTCAATGGTGCTGGTTTATTTGTATCTGGCCGAAAGAAAAGCCGGAAATACCGCCGAGATGCTTTTCACTTCATCCTATATGTGGTTTCCCAGTTTAAATATTGGCTACAATGTGGGCGTTGATGGAATTTCGGTGGCTATGGTAGCGCTCACTGGAATTATCATTTTTACCGGAGTTTTCGCTTCATGGAATATTGAATATCTGAGCAAAGAGTTTTTTATCTCGCTCATCCTTCTTTCGGGTGGAGTGTTTGGATTCTTCATTTCTCTCGATTTGTTCACCATGTTCCTTTTTTATGAAGTTGCAGTGATTCCCATGTATCTTTTGATAGGTATCTGGGGAAGCGGTCCCAAAGAATATTCGGCCATGAAGCTCACCTTGATGCTCATGGGAGGCTCGGCAGTTTTGCTGGTAGGTATTTTGGGGATTTATTTCAATTCGCCTGTCGATGCCAATGGAATCCACACCTTCAATATGTCCGACATTGTGAAAGGAACCATGCCCATTGAAGCTCAAAGGATTTTCTTTCCGCTCACATTTGTCGGATTTGGTATTCTGGGTGCTTTATTTCCCTTCCATACCTGGTCGCCCGACGGACACGCTTCAGCCCCAACCGCAGTATCGATGTTACACGCGGGCGTATTGATGAAGCTTGGAGGTTACGGTGCATTCAGAGTGGCCGTTTACTTAATGCCCGAAGCAGCTCATGAGCAAGCATGGTTTTTCTTGATTCTCACAGGAGCCAGCACTGTTTACGGAGCCTTTGGTGCAATTTTCCAAAAAGATTTAAAATATATCAATGCCTATTCATCGGTGAGCCATTGCGGATTGATTCTATTCGCGGTTCTTATGATGAATCAGACAGCACTCAATGGAGCAGTTTTACAAATGATTTCTCACGGATTGATGACAGCCCTTTTCTTCGCCCTGATTGGGATGATTTACGGCAGAACCCATACCCGTATGATTAACGAAATGGGTGGCCTGATGAAAGTGATGCCTTTCCTTTCGGTGGTTTATGTTATCGCCGGTTTTGCTTCTTTAGGTTTGCCGGGTTTGAGCGGATTCGTTGCCGAAATGACCATTTTCTTTGGTGCATGGCAGGAAAACGACACACTACACCGTGTACTCACCATCATTGCTATTTCTTCCATTGTTATCACCGCCGTTTATATTTTGCGTGTGGTTGGAACACTGCTCTACGGAAAAATTAACGATAAACATCACGAAGAGCTTTCTGATGCTGTTTGGTACGAAAAACTTTCAACAGGGGTTCTTGTGCTATCTATTGCCGCCATTGGTGTTGCGCCATATTGGTTATCGGAAATGATAAATGCCAGTATTGCGCCGCTGATGAAGGAAATCAGTCAGTTTTTACATTAATAAACAAAGATAAACAGTCAATATATGAATATAGAGAGCCTGTTATTAATGCGTCAGGAGTTGGTTTTAACCTTAGTGTTAATTATCCTGCTCATCATGGAATTGGCGGCTAAGAATAAGCGGAGCATCATTCCGGTAGCCATCATTCTTATGGTTGCAACCACCATTATCGGATTTTTACCTGCCGAGCAGGGAAGTCTTTTTGGCGATATGTACCGCACCAACCCGTACATCGTTTTCATGAAAAACGTGTTGAGCATTGGGGTTACCATCCTGTTTTTTCAGGTGGCCAACTGGATAAAGCAACCCGCCTTCGAAAATAAAATCAGTGAGTTTTATCTTTTGTTGATTTCAACTTTGATTGGGATGAACTTTATGATTTCTGCGGGACATTTTTTAATGTTTTACATTGGTCTGGAGCTTGCTACCATTCCAGCCGCCGCTTTGGCAGCCTTCGAAAAAGATAAAAACATCAGCTCCGAAGCAGGTATCAAGCTGATTCTTAGCTCTGCCTTGTCGTCGGGAATTCTTCTTTTTGGATTGTCGCTCATGTATGGTATTGCCGGATCGCTCTATTTCACCGATTTGGCTTTGGCGGTTTCTGCCACCAATCCCCTTATGATTTTTGCTTTTATCATGTTCTTTGCAGGCATGTCGTTTAAAATCTCTCTGGTACCTTTTCACCTGTGGACAGCAGATGTTTATGAAGGAGCACCCATTAATGTGGCTTCTTTTCTTTCGGTTGTGAGCAAAGGCGCAGCTGCGTTTATTTTCACCATCATTCTGTATCAGGTGTTTTATGCCATCACCCCCATGTGGCGCAATCTGCTCTATATCATTGCGGTAATCACAATGACTGTTGGTAACTTGTTTGCGCTTCGTCAGCAGAACTTAAAGCGGTTTTTAGCTTTCTCTTCCATAGCTCAGGCAGGCTTTATTTTGCTGGGAATCATCGACGGAACATCTTTGGGTATGGCCACCGTGATTTATTTCGTACTGATTTATATCTTCTCCAACCTGGCAGCATTCGGTGTGGTTTCGGCCATTTCGGTACAAACAGGCAAAGAACATATGGACGATTATAACGGGCTCTATATAACCAATCCGAAGATGAGTTTGGTGATGACACTGGCCTTGTTTTCGCTTGCAGGTATTCCACCGGTAGCAGGTTTCTTTGGCAAGTTCTTCTTATTCACAGCAGCGGCGCATCAGGGATATTTCTGGCTGGTTTTAATAGCAGTTCTGAATGCTACCTTATCGCTATATTACTATCTGCTCATTGTAAAAGCCATGTTTATCAACAAAAGCGATTCGCCCATAGCATATTTTAAAAATGATATAAATACCCGCATTGGGTTGCTGATTTGTGTTTTAGGTATACTTTTCATTGGATTCATCAGTCCACTTTATGAGCTGATTAAAAGTATTAGTATTGGAATAATGTAAATTGTGAAAATTATGGCTCTTAAAAATGGTAAACATATAATAAAGGAAATCAACGGGGTGCTTTGCACCATCGTAGAAACCGGACTTACAAAAGAACGTCGGGATTTTTTGAAACATATTCTTCAAATCAATAAATTCGAGGTTCTTGAAGAAGAAATAGTTGCTGAAACAGGGACAACTTATTCGATTGGGGTCAACGATTTGGTGTTCAATCCAATGATTGCTGTTTACGAGCGTTCGCTCAAGCGCGACGATGGCTCGGTGGTTACAGTGGCTTTTTGGAATCAGGAAGAAGAAGAGATGGAACTACCTTATTTTGAGTATCGTAAAAAAAATCCCAATGCAATCCTTATGGACGATTTTGTTTCTAACCCATGGGCTTTCAGAACAATAGGGTAATTTGAATCAGATAACACTTAGTTTTAAATTAATTATAGTGCGCCGGATATTCCAGCGCATTTTTTTTATCAGATAATATTTATCTTTGACACTTCTAAAATTCAAGCCTTATGATGGAATTCTTTCAGACTTTATTTGATTGGTATATGGCTAATCTCAACTATTTTACCATTGCCCTGCTCATGGCAATCGAGAGTACATTTTTACCCCTGCCATCGGAAGTAGTGATTCCATTTGCTGCCTATAAAGCGGCTCAGGGGGAGCTTAATATATTTTTTGTAGTCTTGTTTGGTACTGTTGGGGCGTTAATTGGCTCCCTATTCAATTATTTTTTGGCGTATTATTTGGGCCGCCCAATCATCTACAGGCTTGCCAACACTAAGTTTGCGCATATGTTATTTGTAACTGCAGAGAAGGTAGAAGAAGCAGAAATATATTTTAACAAAAATGGTAAATCATCAACCTTCATTGGCAGGTTGATACCGGGAATAAGACATTTGATTTCCATTCCCGCAGGTATTGCCAAAATGAAGCTTGTAGATTTTGTAATATATACAACCCTGGGAGCGACCATATGGAATATTATTCTTGCTGTTGTTGGTTTCTATCTTTACGACATAAAAGATCAAATCATTCATTATATTGCCTATATTCTTGTTGGCCTTGGTGTTTTATTTGTGGCCTATCTGATTATCAAACCCAGAATCCATAAAAAACTTGGAGAATAATCAATTCTGTAGCAATTATCTGATTACCCAATTAAAATATTGGCATTTGGATATTTATAATGACTTGTAAACGATCGTGTTACAAGAGCCAGCATCAAGGTTAAGGGGCCAATCCGACCAATGAACATGGTGGCTATGATAATGTATTTGCCTGGTTCTGAAAGATTAAATGTGATTCCGGTAGTCAAACCCACGGTGCCAAAGGCAGATACTTCTTCAAAGAGCAGCGCAAGGAACGATTTATCGGGCTCAAAAATGGTGAGCAGAAAAGTTGAAAACAAGATAATGCTGATAGAGAAAAATAACAGCGAATAGGCTCTGTCTATCACATCGTATGATATGCTCCTTTTAAACACTACCAGGTTTTTATTTCCTCTAATGGCAGCAAAGGCCGATTTGATGAGCAGTGCAAAGGTGGTTGTTTTAATACCCCCGCCAGTGGAAATAGGCGAAGCACCAATAAACATTAATACAATGAAAACTATTAAAATGGACTGCCCAAGTATGGTGAAGTCAACTGTGTTAAATCCGGCGGTTCTGGTAGTTACCGATTGAAACACGCTGGAAACAAAGGCTCCGTAGGCACTGGTTTGATCCACTGCATTGTTTTTTTCGAGGAAATAGAAGGCCAAAGCTCCTCCGGCAATAAGAGCAAGCGAGGTGTACAAAGCAAGCTTGGAGTGAGGGCTGATTTGTTTCCAGGGATATTTTTTTCTGTTGATAAGGCTTGTGGGGGCAAACAAATCATACATCACCGTGAAACCCAAACCCCCGAAGAAAATCAGGAAGGCTATGGTCCATTGAACTCCATAGGCATGACGAATAAATTCTTCGAATAATCCATTGGTATAAATGGAAAAACCTGCATTGTTAAAGGCCGAAACGGTGTGGAAAAGCGAAGTGAACAGCTTTTCGCTAAAACTGGCAAAAGGCGCGTTGTCGGGCCATTGGAAGAAAAGTACCAGGGTTCCAACGCCTTCCATAAATAAGCTAAAAAGAATAATACTTCTTAGAATTTGCTTGCTATCGGTCAGTTTTTCGGCGCTAAAGAGCTCCTTAAGAATCGATTGATATTTCAATCCGGAATTTCGGAAAAATGTGGCAAAATAGGCTGCAAAAGTGATGATATTAAATCCCCCGAGCTGAATGAGTATCATAATCACAATTTTGCCCTTAATGGTAAAATACGTTGCAGTATCAACAACAACCAGGCCTGTAACACAAGAAGCGCTGGTAGAGGTGAAAAGCGCGTTGGTAAAGGATATAGTCCCTGTGGTGGTCATATTGGGAAGCATAAGCAATCCAGCTCCCGCAAGAATAAGCACAATGAATGAAAGTGACAACAGTCCTGCGGGACCAATCTTAAGTAAGCCCAGCCGTTGAGCTCCACGAGCCAAGTCAATAACAAAGAAAAAGATGAAATAGAACTGTACCAGCAAGATGGTGAAAGAGCCAAAATTGGGGAAATAGTTATTCATGGCTTCCTTGTCATAGAAGGGCACATCGAAGAATTTAACCAATATTCCATTGATTATGAGCACCAAAATAATGCCCGCTTCGAACCAATTGCGTCTTATAAACTGAACCGGACTGAATTCATAGATTACCTGAACAAGAAATCTAAAGATATAAAAAATGAAGCTTGCTTCGATAATAAGAAGGCAGATAGCGGTGGTTTCGGCAGTGGGTGGAAAACCATAATAATAAATTATGCTACCCATCACCAACAGCGAGAAAATGGCACTTAAAATTTTAAAAATCAAAAGAACAGCCTTTTTACTTGAAAAGAGCCGTAGATTTATATACTCTCTAATTTTTTCGACATAGAGATTTCTCATTTCAAAAGGAGTTAGTCGTTTATTTGCACAAAACGGTCAAAATCCCTGTTTTTTCCAAAAAGGATGAGGGTGTCGGCTTTCAGGATGATGGTTTCGGAACCAGGAACCCCTTCTATATGTTGCTCTATTTTAGTAACTCCGTTTTTAACCGTTTCAAACTCCCGTTTTATCATAATCAAACTGAGCTTGTATTTATCCCTAAGGGCAATATCGCCCAAAGTTCGGCCAATGAGTTTCAAAGGGGCTTTTATCTCGGCTATACGGTAATTGTCGGGGAATTGCATGTAGGAAATCAGGCTGGGGTTTACCAGTCGTTCGGCCACAATAATACCTACTTCGTCTTCGGGCGACAGAATTTCGGTGATTCCGATTTTCTCGAGAATGCTTTTCTGATTTTTACCGGTTGAGCGGGCAATAATTCTTTTAACCCCCAATTCGAGTAATGTGACCGACGTTAGTAATAAAGCCTCGAAATTCTGTCCGATAGAAACCACAACAGCATCAAAGTCGTAGATATTTTGTGAGATGAGCGATTTTTTGTCGGTGGCATCCATCACTACTGCCAGAGCCACTTCCTCCGAAATGCTCTCGATAACTTCTGAGTCGGAGTCTATAGCAAGAACTTCGGCTCCCTTATCAGATAAGGCTTTGGCTATGGCACGCCCAAACTGGCCGATGCCTATCACAGCATACTTTTCGATTTTCATTTGATATTAAATTTTTCTGAAAACACCATTTCCCATGGTCTGTAATGTGGAGTTTTTAAGATTGAAATCTTTTGTCACATTGAGTAGGCAATACTTTTCAACCATGGCTTTTTCATGATTAAATTTTCAATTTGAGGGGCAAAGGTATACTATTAGATATAATAACAAAGCAAAAAGCAATATATTTTTACATAGATTTTAAAATCCCCTTCTTATAAATTTCCAGGGCTCTGTCTCGTGCTATTTTATGGTCGACCATAGGCTTAGGATATTGAAAATCATCGAATTCCGGAATCCATTTTCTGATGTAGACAAAATTTTCATCAAACTTTTTTTGCTGTTCGGTGGAGTTGAAAACCCTAAAATAGGATGCTGCATCGCAACCGGTACCTGCCGCCCATTGCCAGTTGCCATTATTGGCCGAAAGTTCGAAATCGAGAAGTTTTTGTGCAAAATAATTTCCCCCCCCCCAGCATCAATCGATGAGCAAATGTTTGCACAGAAAACCGGCTACTACCATGCGAACCCTGTTGTGCATATAACCCGTGGCATTCAGTTGTCGCATTCCGTCATCCACCCTAGGGTAACCGGTTATACCTTCGCACCAGCGGGCAAAGTCATCGGGGTTGTTAATCCACTCAATTCCGTTATACTTACTGTGGAAATTCTCGTGAACCACTTTGGGGAAATGAAACAGAATTTGCATAAAAAACTCCCGCCAAATCAGCTCGTTCAGAAATGACTCATGATGGGGTTATAGTTTTTCTGTCAAATCCCTGATTCCAATGGTGCCAAATCGCAAATGCGGCAAAAGATAGCTTGTGGCATCGACCGAAGGTAGATTTCTGACATCGGAATAATGGTCTAATTGACTCAGATTAAAATTCTTAACAGTGATTTCAGAATTCTTAAAACCGATTTCTTCGATGGTTGGAAATCTGTTTTCAATGGTTAGCAATTTTTCAAAACCAGGCATTTAGACGGCTCCCCGAAATTCCTTAGCAAACAACTGAAGCCATTTTTTGCTGTATGGAGTAAAGACGGTATAGGGTTTTCCATCGGGTTTTAAAACATCGTTTTCATGAAAAATTACCTGATCATTAAAGCTAAGAAAACTTGCTCCACGGCTGACTGTAAAGGCTTCAATTTCAGCATCTCGTTGCCGAGCATAAGGCTCGTAATCCGGGGTTTACGAAAACCGATTGAACCTGATATTCGTTGAAAAGAGACTGAAAAGCTTCCAGCGGTGTGCTGTGAAAAACTCTTATTCCGCTATTTCGCTCCTTGAATTTTGAATGTATTGAACTTAATAACTGATGAATAAAGCTCGCACGCGCATCGTTTTCGGGCAATTTGCCGAGTATTTCGGTGTCGAAAATGAAAATGGGAAGCACAGGTTGGCCACTTTCCAAAGCCATTTTAAATGCGGTATTGTCGGTGAGTCGCAAATCGCGGCGAAACCAAAAAACGGATACATTTTGCATGAACGAAATTTATTTCAGGCCGCAAAAATTAAGGATTAAAGCCTGATATGGATTGGATTGGGGTTTGTTAAATGAATGACAATGCGCAGCAACAGCGAATGTGGAAATTTTAAAATGTGCTATTCATCCGTTTCAAGTGTTTGTTTTTCAAAGTCATATATGATTTTTTCGGCGGCTTCGTAGTCCTGTAATTCCACAAAAATTTCGCAGGAACTTTCCTGAAACCCTCCACCAAAACCAGCATGTAAAGATTCATCCATGCTGTTTCTCAACAGACATGGAATGTTCGTCTCAGAAAAAATGGCTTCAAGATATTGGGCATTCAGTGTTGAACCCACATAAACGGAAACTAAATCATGTTCTTTCATAATCTCGATTTTTATAACTGCTAAAGTTAACAAAAATAAACACGGATTAAAACAAAATTTTCAAAATAATCTCTAAATTTTTCGGGGAGGCTTTGTCCTTCAATAATTCCACAACTGTTTCTTTATCGTGAATGACGTTGTAAAGTAATGCAAATAAATGGTTTAACTCAGTTGAAAGGTCGTTGGATGAATAAATTTGTTGTATTCTTCCCTTCACAACGGTGGTTTTTATTTCAATTGTTTTAGAGTTGTATTCCAGTGTCGACGAAATTTCGTAATTCGGGCTATATCCAAAATTCCATTCCCAGGTTTTGTACTTTGTTTCTGCCAGCATTTCAATCTCGTCCAACTGACTCGTGGTTAATTGATAATCAGTGCATTTTGGAAATTCATTCCTGATAAATCCCGTCAGGCTCTGTATAAAATCACCCACATTCATGGGTAGGGGGAGATGGTCGGAAATGTTGGTGACGGTGCTGCGGTTGGAATTTACAGCCTTATCGGCGATGTTTTTCCCGGAATTCAGCAGGCTTTGGCTCAGAAAATCAAGGTTTGAGTTGAAGAGCAAAGTGCCATGATGAAGCACCTTGTTTCGATACACGTGCGAGGCATTGCCCGAGAATTTCTTTCCCCCAATCATTAAATCGCTTTTGCCAACCAGTTTGGCATCTACTCCCAGGCTATTCAAATACTTGAGAATGGGAGCGCTGTAACGGGCAAAATTGACCAATGAATCGGCTTTGCCCAGGTCGATAAAACTATAATTCACGTTGCCCAAATCGTGGAAAACTGTTCCCCCTCCGCTGATTCTTCTGAGCATGGGAATCTGATGTTTCTCCAAAAAGTGGAGGTTGATTTCGCGCAAAGGGTTCTGATGCTTGCCAATAATCACCGAGGGCTCGTTCTGCCAAAGCATAAAACATGGCTCTTCCACTGTCTTCACCAAATATTCTTCGGTGGCCATATTTATCCAGGGTTTGGTGCTATTTCGCTGAATAAACAGCATATTTCAGCGGTTAAGCTTCGTTGAGCTGGCTCAGCACTTTATTCACATCGTCTTCGGTCTGACGCAGCTTTTGCTGGCAATACTGCAATAACTCAGCTGCTCGTTTCACTTTTACCGATAAATCGTCGATGCTGATTTCTTCATCCTCAATTTCGGCCACTATAGCCTGTAATTCGGCCATGGCGCCATCGTAGGTAAGTTTTTTACTCATGGTGTATCTTTTTTAATGATGCTGACGACAATTCCGTCCATCAATTGGGTTTCTAATTCTATATGTTCTTGAATCTGATGAGTTTGGGTAATAATCTTCCCGTTTTGGCGGGTTATGCTGAATCCCCGTTTCAGTAGGTTTTCCGGTTTAGCCATTTGAATTACCTGATTCAGTAGTTGTAATTTAACGGTTTCTTTTTCAATAAGATAAGTTGATTTTGCTATTGTTTTTCCGGGGGATAGTATTTGGTTTCTTTGGTTATGAATGAGTTGTAACGAGTTGGTTTTGAGTTTTCCGGGAATTTGGCTTAGTTCAGTTTTATTCGTTTTTACCAGCCGTTGAGCCAGATGATATAAATCGGCTCTTTTCTGGCGGATGGTCATCTGATTTTCGTGCAATAGCTTCGTACTCCATCGGCTAAAATCGTAGCTCAGTTCCTTTTGAGCAATATGCTGCATCTGAACAATTTTGGTGGGTTCCCAGGTGAGGCTTTTTGCCAGATTTCTTATGGTAAGCTTCTCGTTTTCAACAATATTCATGCATTTTGCCGTTACTTTCTGAAATTCCTGAACCATTAGATTTTCAAATTCCGAATTATAGCTGATGATGTACTCGGCAACGGCGGTGGGTGTTTTGAGCCGGGTGTGGGCAATCAAATCGGTTACCGACTGGTCGCGCTCGTGGCCAATTCCGGTAAAAATTGGGAATATGGCCTGGGCTAAACGCGCATTCAGCTCATAATTGTCAAAACAAGCCAAATCGAGATTGGAGCCTCCGCCCCTGATAATCACGATTATATCGAACTCGGTCTTTTTCTGCTCCAGCTGATTGAGCGCTTTGATGATGGAAGCCGGAGCCTGCTCTCCTTGCATAAGTGCCTGAAAAAGAAATGTCTTAAAGGTGTAGCCAAAATTGTTGTGGGTCAACTGATTTATAAAATCCTGATAACCCGCCGCCGATTCCGACGAAATAATGGCAATGTTTTGAATTACTGCCGGCAGCACATATTGCTTGTTAAAATCCAGTAGTCCCTCGTTGTTCAACCGCTGAATGGTTTCCTGTTTTTGGCGTTCCATTTCACCGAGCGAATAGTTGGGGTCGATGTCGATAATTTGAAAACTCAGTCCAAAAACCGGATGAAAATCGACGCTAAGCTGCATGAGCACCTTCATTCCTGCTTTGAGGGTTTCGTGGGTTACATGTTCAAAAGCGGTGATGATTTGCTGTCTGCGTGAGCTCCAAAGATTGGCACGCGCTTTTGCAATGATTTGTTGCTCAGCTTTTTCCACAACTTCCATATACAAATGCCCGCGGGTAGAATCGGAGATACTCGCCAACTCAGCCACCACCCAATACGTCTTGTCGAACGATGAACGAATCACCATTTGAAGCTCATTCATAAAATGGGAGAGTGAAAGCGTGGGTTGCTCCATAGCATTTTTTTACAAAAATAGCAAAAGGGGCCAATAATCGCTATCAGCTCCTATATTTCAATTGTTGTTTCTGCTGGGTTTTAGCTGAAGCTTCCGGTTTACACCCGCCAAAGCCTGAAAACCAGGTTGCGGAACCCCGAATTCAACTACTTTGGAATCGGAAATATTATGCAATTCCACAAAGAATTCAGCAAAAGGGGGCTTATAAACCACCCGCGCATTCCAGGTAAAATAATCGGTATTGGGCCGGTTTTCATATTCTTTGGTGGTGAAATTATAAATCTGATAGGTTCCAAGCCTGTCTTTATAGCTCCCATTAATACTTAAATACCAGTGTTTTAGCGGCTGAAACAGGGCTGATACATTCACTTGATGCCGTATATTGTTCAAAGCATATTTACTTTGATAATCGCTCCCGGCCTTGTCGATATTCAGATAGGTATAATTCACATTCAGCTGTTTAAACCACTTGATTTCCCAAATTATCTGTGGATTTACTGAGGCATTGGCTTCAAATCCGAAAGTGGTGAGCCGGGTCATATTTTCAGTTTTCCAGATGGTATCGTACCAAATCCAATCGATGATATCGGTTCCTTTTTTCAGGAAAACATTCGATTCCCACGAAAAGGCTTCCGATTTGGTTCGAAAACCCAACTCGTAGCTGGTTGCTCTTTCGGGTTTTAGCTGCGAA
Organism: Draconibacterium orientale; assembly: GCA_020718205.1. Classification (GTDB taxonomy): domain Bacteria; phylum Bacteroidota; class Bacteroidia; order Bacteroidales; family UBA12170; genus UBA12170. The sequence goes on along the minus strand of DYSN01000046.1, from coordinate 6,521 downwards.
TTTCCCATATTGGCCGGGCCCGAATAGAACAAATCGGTAAAAGTGGGAAGTCGCATGGCCTGATTGGCCGAAGCAAACAAAGCGGAGGAATCGCTGAGGGCATAGCTGAGCTCAATGCCTGGATACACGTTCCAGCTCTCATTCGACGATAAATAATGCACCAAAGCTCCCCCTGAAACATGAATTTTGCTGCTGATATTCTTCGATTGCTCCAAATACAAACTCAGGTGATTGCGCTCATAGGAGTACTTGAAAAACTGACCTTTGGCCCAGGAAATTTCGCGCGGTTCCTCTAATTTTTCGCCCATGGATGAGCTTTGGAGCTGCTCGCTGCTCCATTGTAAACCTATGGAAGTCTTCCCAAGTTGAGTCCGGGTGATGGCCTTACTTTGAACTCCCCAAACAGCTGTTTGATGGAAGTTTTGGTAAAGGGTTGGATTCTCGCGGTTCAATTGCCAATTATCGCGGTGTTGCTTGTACCATGGAACCACGCTCACCCGAAGCTTTTTGCCAAAATGAACCCCCAGCGAAGCTGTTAGATTTCTATTGAGCTCATATTGAAGCTCATATTTGGGGCTGTAGAACGAGTTGGCGCCGAAGTCTTTATGCTGAACTGCCAGTTGCGATTCCACCAAAAAACCAGAGCCCTGCAGTTGCCTTTGCCAGAACCCGTTGTGACTCACAAAATCTGTATTTTTCATGTAGCCGGAGCTTTTTTTGCCAAAATAACTCCATTTCGATTTCATGAAATTTTTATTCAGCTGAAGCGAAGTTCCCCAATGATAGAAATCGTTTTGTCCTGCCGACAAGCGTGCTGCCACAGAATTTTCCTCGTCAATTCGGGTAATAATATTCACCGCGCCACTATACGCACCCGGGCCATAAATTCTGGCGGCTGGTCCTTTGAGCACTTCAATGCGCTGAATATCATGTAAATCGATGGGGATGTTGAGATTGAAATGGCCTGTTTGTGGATCGGAGATGGGAATGCCATTGAGAAGAACGAGTGTTTGGTCGAACGAGCCGCCCCTGATGCTGAGATCTGACTGAATGTCGTTGGGGCCGCGTTGGCGGATGTCGACCGACTGAACGAAGTTAAGAAGTCCGGCCAGGTCGCTCACCGGCGCCGCCTGAATTTCTTTTTGGGTGAGGGTGGTGATGATTCTGCCGTGGGGTGTAAACACCAATGGATTGGCCTGCGCCGTGACTTCCACCTCGTCGAGCTTCACTTCTTTTTCCGCTTCCTGACTCATCTTGTTTTGAGCCTGAAGTGTACAAACAGTTAAGGTTAAAATACTAAAACTAACCTTTAAGGGGCTGATTTTTATTATTTTACCAAGGCTGTTAAAAATCGCGTACGATTTTCGACTCCATCTGCGGAAATGAACAAGCTGACGACCACGAAAAATTTGGGTTTGTGTCATTTTGTAAAAAATTTGGCGGCAAAAGTAGTCTTAACTCGCTATATGTCAGGGTTCGAAAACGAAAAAACCCAATCCGTTAGTGAAACAGATTGGGTTCTAATGAGTTGAAAAATTGATTTATACAAATTCAACAGTATTTTCCCAGATTCCGTGCAAATTGCAGCCGGCTTCCACTTTTACTTTATCGCCACTTTTTAGGTTGAGATAATGCTCTCCAAATCCCCTGATGGGGCCATTCTCCATCACCATATTCGAAACGAGTTTGTCGTTTACATAAATGGTGAGATAGTCAATCCAGTGATTTTCCAGAGTGGGATGAACGATTCCTTTTTTACCTATGGTGATGATAATCCGGGTGAATCCATTGGCATCTTTTTCCTTAAAACTGATGTCGGGAGTGTGTTTGTATTCGTGGTCGGTAGGGTTGGCCGGATCGGCATAACTCATTTTCATTCTGTTGATAATGAGCTTTTTTTGCTCAATTTCCTGAGCTTCGGCAGTGGCTGATGAGAGTAGACTGCTACCTACAGCAACTCCAAGAGTGGCCAATCCAAGTGTTTTAAAGATATCGCGACGTTGCATAGTTTTTTTTTGGTTCAAAAATACATTTCCGGATTCAACATTGGTAAAAAAACCTGTTTAATTATATGTTAATCTGTGAGTTTTTAAAGGAAATTATAAATACTTCTTTTCGAGCAATTTACCCAGTTCTTTGCCTGCTTTGGCATAGGCTTCGCCCACACTTAAGCCAAAATCGAAAAGTGGAGTTCCGGGAGCTTTGCTGATGGTTATTTTTCCTAGAATTTCTTCAGGGCTTGCGGTTTTAACAAAGGTAATATCCAAATCGATGGCGGCTGGTTTGGAAGTAATACCCACATTAAAACCAGGTTCGATGAAGGTTGTTTTTACTATCATAGTATATTCAAACTTGCTATTGTCCTGATCCACATAGAGATCGCTTGTATACTCTTCAAGAAGCTGTATAAATTTGGGTTCAAAATGTTGGGTTCTGTCGGCATAATAGTTTTCTTTCCATTTCTCCGAAGTGCCGGGTTCTTTTTCTTCGGCTTCCCTCATTTTTTTGTCCATATACTCCTGCTGACTCAATTTCCCCACAACAATATCGTCGGGATAAACAAATTCTACATTGAGCTCGGCCAGTCCTTTGAGAAAAACCAAATCGCCACTTTCAACCTTAATTTTCTGAGCTTGAGTGAAACCAATAAACAGGAGGGATGCCATTAATAATAAAATTCCTTTTTTCATAATATGTTTTTTTGAGGGTGTTAATATTGGTTCAAATTTAAGCATAGCTGATGAAACAGCCCAAATAAAATTTGTTTTTTTTACGGCATTAAAAACGGTTCTATTTTAGGATTTTTTCGTGGTTCAAAAACTGCCGGTACTCGTTGGCGTATCGGTTGTGTTGGGCATTGGTCGATGCGAAATTATGGAGACCCGAATAGTCGGGTTTGGCGCAAAAGTAGAAATAGTTGTGGTTTTCGGAGTCCAGAACGGCGTTTAGCGATGCAATGGACGGGATGCAGATGGGGCCGGGCGGGAGTCCCGGATTTTTATAGGTATTGTATGGCGAATCAATTTCTTTATGCTTGTTCAAAACCCGTTTTATGGTGAAATCGCCGGAAGCAAAAACCAAGGTAGGATCGGCTTGCAGCGGCCAGTCGTTTTTTAGCCGGTTTATGTAAACTCCCGCCATTCGGGGTTTTTCAGGGTTTTGTTGGGTCTCCTTCTCCACAATGCTGGCCAGAATACTCACCTGAATGAGACTCATTCCGCGGGCCTGTGCTTTTTGCTGTTTTTCCTCCGTCCAAAACTTGTCGTACTCGGCTTTCATTCGGTTTAAAAACTCATGAACATCGGTATTCCAGTAAATATAATAGGTATTGGGGACGAACATGCACAGGAAATTTTCGGTGTTAAAACCGTAAGATTGAGCTTTTTGCGGGTCGTTGAGTGCCAGTAGCAAATCGGCGCCCGACAAGTCAATCTGTTCGCTGATGCGGGCTGCAAAGTCTTCCTTCAGCCTGATATTGTTGAAAATGAGTTTCACCGATTCCTGCTTTCCGCTTCGCAAAAGGTTGAAAAGATCGCGGTTGCTCATGCCATTCTTTAATAAATAGCGCCCTGGTTTAATGGTTTTTTTATAATCCATCATTTGAGCAACCCACTCAAAACCTGCTTTATCCAGGATTATATTGTCGGCGTAGAGTTTGACTTTAATATGCTCAAAATCATCATTTTTTGAGATGAAAAGGTATTGTTTGTCGCTTGATTTCAGGCTCACATTGGCCGCGTAAATTCTTTGATAAACGCCATATGCTATCATTCCCACCACCATCAACAAAACCAGTAAAACCAGTCCGCCGAAAATGAGCAGTTTCTTTCGGGGGACTGAAAGAATCTTCGATTTGAGTTGTATCATTTTTTCCCGCATACTTAGCTTTTTCTGATGTATTGAAGCAACATTTCGTCGTGAAACTGGTTATCATTAAAAATCCAGTCTTTCTTCACCCCGACAATGACAAAGTTTTTATTTCGGAAAAGTTTCAGACTTTCTGTGTTGGAATTCAATATATTGCAGTACAACTGATGAAGTTTGAGCTTGGAAAAGCAGTATTCAATGATTAAATCCAAAGCCATGCCGGCAAAGCCCTGACGGCGGTATTTGGAGTCGACTAAAATGCCAATTCCGGCCCGTTCGTTGTAGGCGTCGAAATCGAATAAGTCGATGGCTCCCAGCAAATTCCCCGTTTCTTTTTCTTCTATCATAAACCGGAATTGCTTTTCTGCAAAAATATCGTGATTTCCTTGTAAGATAAACTGCTCCAGGTCGAAATGCGAAAAAGGTACAAGCGTTTGGCTCAGATACCAAACTTTAGCATCATTTTCCCATTGATAAAGAGTCTCAATATCCTGTAGTTCAGGTGCTCTGAGTAAAATTGTTTCGTTTTGCAACATGAGCTTGTGGGTTTATATTTCAATTTGTCCCTGAAAAACAAAAGCAGCAGGTCCGGTTAAAAAAACCCGGGTAAAATGAATGCCATCGGTGGTTTCGAATCTCACGTTCAACTCGCCGCCTAAGGTTTTGATGTCGAAACTTTTATATTGAAGCAACTGGCGGATGGCAGACGCTATAGCCGAAGCAGTTACGCCTGTTCCACAAGCTAAAGTCTCGTTTTCCACACCGCGCTCGTAGGTTCTAACGAAGAGCTGATTCCCGTTTTCAACTACAAAATTCACATTGATGCCTTTCTCCTGAAATTCAGGGGAATATCTTATTTTTCGGCCTTCATTCACCATATCCACTTGTTCAATCTGATCGAAAAACGAAACAAAATGCGGTGAGCCGGTATCTATTTGAAAGTTGTTTAAGTTTTTCTGTGGCACGAGAACATCGGCCATTTTGAGTTCAATGGTTTTTTCAAAACCACTGTGAGCCAGAATCTTACCGGAATGTAACCCGTCGACAGCCATAAACTCGTAGTGATTTTTAACAATGCCCATATCGTGCGCAAAGCTGATGATGCATCTGCCGCCGTTTCCACACATGCTTCCTTCGTTGCCATCGCTGTTAAAATATCTCATTTCGAAATCGTGATTTTGCGATGGGAGCAGCATCATTAAGCCGTCGGCCCCAATGCCTTTTTGGCGGTGACAAAGCTGAGCAATTTGCTGTTGCGAAAGCTCAACTGGCGTCTCCATGCAATTGAGCACGATAAAATCGTTTCCGGCCCCATGATATTTATAGAAAGTCATCATGCCACAAAATTAAAAAGATTTTGACAGCGAATTATAGTTTATGGAACCCGGAAAATGATAAGCGGTTGATTGAGTTTTTGATTAACGAAAATCTATACTTCTACTCAAATGTCAGGGCATTCCAAAAAGAATCCCAACTGTTATTAGCAACAATTGGGAAATGAGAAAATTTATAAATTATTCAATATCCTGTTAATCAGGAGTATTATTAAAATTTCAAGCTTCGGTAAAACACTAAAAATGGATGGAATTAAATTTTAATAAACTCCACTCTCCGGTTCAGTGCTTTATTCACTGCGCTATTGTTTGGAGCTATGGGTTGAGTTTCGCCCAAACCATCCGATTCAAGTCTCGATGCATCGATTCCGAATGTTTTCACCAGCTCATTTTTTACGGAGGCACCTCTTCTTTTTGAAAGGTCCAGATTTGCAGCATCGGCTCCATCGGCATCGGTATGACCCACTATTTTAACTCGTACTTCGGGGTTTTCTTTCAATACATTGGCTATTTCTTTCAGAGTTCCATAGGATTCCGATTTTACAACATCCTTATTCACATCGAAATAGATTCCGTAGCTCACTAATTTGCCATCGGTGATGAGTTTGCTTCGCATATCGGGCAATCCGGTAGCAAGCCTGAAGTTGGAAATAACCGGGTTGCAGTCTTCAAAGAGTTGAAAACCAATAGTATTATAGACCAAACCGCTGAGAATGGCTTTGGGAAGATCGAATACTTTCTCCTCGTCGATATAATACCGGATTCTGGTTTTTTGAACCCAGATGGCCATGTGGAATTTCTGATTTTCAGCCAGACTGCCTTCTTTGGAACTGCTTAATGAAAAATCATTAGACCCAAATGCGCTGTATTCCAAGCCCAAACCCCCAAAAGAACCAAAAATAAACTGAATTCCCGCATCGCCATAGCTGTATTCCATGTCCGATGGATTTGGAGATGAATAAAGATTAAATCCAAATTTGAAATCCATACTTTCAACCTGGTCGGTGAGAAAAATATCGAATTCAATGGTATAATTCTCGGGAAGCGATAATTTGGAATCCAGGATAACAGACCCAGGGCCGGTCATTTTAAACCATCGACCTTCGAATCCGGAAGCAGTAACAACTTCTCCGCTGGCATTTGTATTCCACTGAACCGGGAAATCGCCAACGTTTTCAGCAGTAAAATCGTCGAAAACAATCACCTTTTCCCCCGCAATAAAATCATATTTTCCTGTGGTTTTGTTGGCTGATTGCGTAAAAGCAAAAATGGAAGAGCTCGCTAATAACAGCGCAATTACAGATTTTTTCATAATTATAT
>DYSN01000346.1 GCA_020718205.1 Draconibacterium orientale | reverse complement strand
ATAGCTTTTTTGTCGAGAGAAACCATACATACGTTGAATGGAAAACTCCGTAGACGTAATTTTTAGTATTTCTTTCCCAAACAAGGTTAAATACAGGGAACTTGCAGAAATTATGATGATACATATTAGGATAACGGGTATCGAAAATATTATCAATCGTTGCCATAACTCGTTGTAGGTTATTGCGAGTTGTGAGTAGCTGGGTAACCCCTTGTTTAAAGCATCTCCAACGACTATTACAATGAAAATGTTAAAATAAAGGGTTAGTTCAACTTTTGATTTCAGCGTAATGGTACTACCATTCTGATTATCTGCAATAGTACATCGCTTAAATAACTGCATTGTTCATTCTTCTTTCACTAAATTTCTCATTCCCAATATTCCCGCTGGAAATGTCTCCCCCGATTTTTTGAATTAATACTCCTTTATTCAGACTCGTGAAGAGAGTGTGATTCTGGTCCCTGTGCTTGTCGAAGTGCTATCTGTGTAAGTCGGTTCTACAAGCTCACCGACCATTCACGCGGTACATTAAATTCACACCACATCTACAATCTTTTTGTTAATGTAACTGAACGTATCGAAAACCTCTTTGACTTACCGATAAATATCCTTTCGATGTCCTAATTGAACCACATCAATGATTAGCTTTCCATCGAATATTTCATAAATCACCCGATAGTCACCAACTCGAATCCGCCATGCTTCACGGCCAGTGAGTTTTTTGGACCCCGAAGGGCGCGGATTTTCGGCAAGCTCTCGGATAGCAGTTATGATTTTAGGCCGCTCGGAAGGGGCAATTTTGAAAAGAGATTTTTCGGCATTTTTCTGAAAAAGAATCTGGTACATTAAAGGGTACCTGATTGTAAATGTTCTAGCACAAGGTCAAAAGTGATCGATTCCGACTTATCAGCTTTGGCAGCATCATAGGCTTCAATATCGTCAAGTTCTTCCAGTTGTTCCAGTATCTGTTCCCATTCATCAATCGGAACAACGACGGCTTTTTTGTGTCCTTCGGTATCGACTAAGTACTCTTCGTGCAGTGCTATCATTTTGACTCCTCTGTTTCGGGTGCATCTGAAAAATAGTTCTCTGATCGATAGCAGAACGAGAAAAGAAACTACCATTTCTCCATCAAAGTTTTTTGAGAATTCCGATTCATCCAGCTGGCGGAGTCCAAAACCAAACCCGATTACCCAGATAGAGCAGGAGCTCAATTCGGCGTGAGACCCAAAAACCA
>DYSN01000345.1 GCA_020718205.1 Draconibacterium orientale | reverse complement strand
AACCGCTCGCGCCTTTACAGCTGCTTTTTTCTGCTGCTTCTTTAGCTTTGCAACCACTAGCTCCTTTACAACCGCTTGCACCTTTACAACCATTTTTTTCAGTTTTATCCGATGAAGCAGCTCCGCTAGCCGCTTTATCTTCTGCATTTGCCGCGCCAAAAGTAGCGATGCCAGCCATTAAACCAATTAGAGCAGCTTTAGCAAGTGTTGATGTATTCTTTTCCATGATGATTTCCTTTATGAGAAGATTAAAAATGATCCGTGGTATTTGCACCACTAAACAGTAATTCGCTGAATAAACGAAAAAGGTTACAAATTGAGAAAAAATTATCGTTTGAAAGTAAAACGATTGCGATATTTGATAACCATTCTTAAAACTAAGCGATGGAATAATGACTTAACGATCAGCGTCTCCAGCCTTGTTTATTGAAGGCTTCTTCAGCTTGCGCTGATTTAAGATAGTCTACAAACTCAGCTGCCGACTTGTTCATATGACCGCGCGTAGTCATAGCAATATCGGTAGCGCGCCAAATGGTTAACTCTGGCTCGACAGCAACCATGTCAGCGATTTCCTTATTATTGATCTGCCAATGCGTCCAGATTAGCCAAGCATCAATATCAGGCTGTTCGACCCAACGTTTGCGTGCCACTCCTGAATTTGGCGCAAAAGCGATAATGTTTTTACGAAATCCTTTGAGTAGCTCGACTTCTCCACTCCGGCCTGCTGCATCTTCCCACATGCCAACTTGTCCAGCGCCTTCAGTGACCATAATTTTCATACCTGATTGGGTAAGGTCACGTAATCCAGTGATCGACTTTGGATTTCCCTTACGTACGAGAATAACAGATGGACGAATATATAGCGGTTCGACCGTTTTTTCATCAATTTGTCCAGCAAACGCATTAATGAAACTACTCATCATGTTTTCCGAGCCAGAGAAAACAAGGTCGGCGTTACCTTTTGCTTTGTCCAGCCATTCGGGGGTTGGACCAGCGGTCACGATAACTTCGATGCCCTTTTCTTTAGCGAAGGATTTCGCCAGTTCTTTGACGACGGGTGCTGGACCACCTGGACCGTAAATGTTTAGTGTTTCAGCCTGTGCTACACCGATAGATAGGGTTAAAGCAGAAAACAGAGGTGCGAAAAATAGAATGCGTTTGCGCATGATGATTTCCTTTATGAGCAGATTAAAAATGATCCGTGGTATTTGCACCACTAAATACTCATTCGCTGAATAAA
>DYSN01000004.1 GCA_020718205.1 Draconibacterium orientale | reverse complement strand
TTAACTTGCGAAAAACCTATTGAAACCCAAAATAATAAGCCAAATATAAGATATCGTATCATGATTTGTATTTTCAATCAAAGGTAAGGAAATTCAATGATGCCTGACCACCAACAATTAAAACAGATGATTCGGAGTTCGATTTTTTAACCTTTGACTAACATTTGTACATAGATAATGCCGTTTCGATTGTTTACTATTGTGGTCAAATAATTAAACAAACAAACATTCAAATACTCAATGAAAATGAAAAACTCAATTTTAATCCTATTTGCCCTTATGCTTATGACAACACTCCAGGCCCAGACTTCGTTCTACGATTTTACAGTGGAAGATATTAATGGTAAACCCTATTCCATGGAACAATTGAAAGGTAAAAAAGTGATGGTGGTTAATGTGGCTTCCAAATGTGGTTATACCAAGCAATACGAGCAATTACAAGCGGTGTATGCGCAATATGGGGGCGATAAATTTGTGATTATAGGCTTTCCTGCCAATAATTTCATGAAGCAGGAACCGGGAACCAACGAAGAAATTTTAACCTTCTGTTCCACCACCTACGGAGTGACTTTTCCGATGATGAGCAAAATCTCAGTGAAAGACGATGACCAGGCTCCTATTTATAAATGGCTGACTTCAAAAGAATTAAACGGAGTGGAAGATTCAAAAGTAAAGTGGAATTTCCAGAAATATCTTATTAGTGCTGATGGTAAGCTTGAGAAAGTTTTTCCTTCATCAACCAAACCCGATGACCAAGAAATCATCAACTGGATTAAAAACTAAAACTGACCAAAGTAATCCCATGGCCTCCTCTCTCTACATGTTCGTCCTGATAGGAGGCCACTTCGGGGATTCCGCTTAAATAATCGCGAATGGCCTGTCGCAGGGCTCCTGTACCCTTGCCATGAAGAATCTGAACTTCGTAGATTCTGAGAAGAATCGCCTCATCAATGAAAAGTTGAATTTTGGCCAGCACTTCTTCAACTCTTAAACCTCGCACATCAAGCTTCAATTTGAAATTGGCCGCTTTTTCGTGAAGCTCCAGTGAAATTTTGTTGTAATTGGTCAAAGATTTTCTTTCACTTTCTCTGGCTTTGGTCTTGCTCACATACTCCAATTGTTCCAGCGGGATGGAAAGGGTAATATTGTCGAAAACTATCACTCCCTTATTTCCTTTAATCTCATCGAGCCGGCCAATAGATATCTGCCCCTTCACCTTAACATATTCTCCGGCTTTCAGCTCCGCAGGTTTTTCTTCATCATTATTGGGCTGGGCGATGGCTTTCAGTTCCTCATTCATTTTTTTGTGGATATCGAACTGTTTTTCCGCTTTCTGATCGGCTATGAGCTTTTTCTTCTCCTCTTCTAATTTTTTTCGGGCTTCGCTGGTTTTCTTGTTTTGAGCCTGATTTTCCTTAATTTCTTTAATGGTTTGCTCAATAATTCGGTTGCTGTTTTGAAGAATCTGAGTGGCTTTGGTGTTGGCATCCTGGAGAATCTTCGATTTTTCTGTTTGCAACCTGTTATAAAGAAGCTGATATTTCGAAATGGTATCTGTGAGCAAATTATCCTGTAGCTCCACATGTTTTTTCAGCATGTCCAACTCTTTCTTCTCCACGTCCAATTGTTGCAATTGTTCTTCAAAGTCTAACTGCCGGCGGTCGGCTTTCTTCTCAATTTTCTTAAGAATACCTTCGGGAAAACCAATTTTTCGGGCAATTTCAACGGTGAAGGAGCTTCCCGGGCGACCGGTTTTAAGTACGTACAAAGGCTCCAATTCTTTGGTATTGAATAACATGGCGGCATTGGCCATTCCGTTTTCGGGGGAGGGCAAAAGCTTTAAATTGGCAAAGTGAGTGGTAACAATTCCGTAGCACATTTTGCTGTTTAGCTCTTCGAGAATGGCCTCGGCAATGGCGCCCCCCAGATTGGGTTCTGTTCCGCTACCAAATTCATCGATGAGAAACAGGGTTTTTTTATTGGCGTTCTGCACAAAATATTTCATGTTGAGCAAGTGAGAACTGTAGGTGCTCAAGTCGTTTTCTATGGATTGCTCATCGCCGATATCGATAAAGAAATGCTGAAAAATTCCCGCCAGAGAAGTGGGTTTTACCGGAATCAACATGCCACATTGCAGCATATATTGAAGGAGACCCACTGTTTTCAGACTCACCGATTTTCCTCCGGCATTGGGCCCGGAAATAATCAGAATCCGCTGTTTTTCATTTACTTGTATATCGAGCGGGACAATAATTTTGTTTTGTAATCGGTGCGAAATAAAAAGTAGCGGATGCCTTGCTCCCTGCCAATCGATATGACATTTTTGTTGCAAATCGGGCTTTATAGCTTCAATATCGACCGCAATGCGGGCTTTAGCAATGATAAAATCCAACAGTCCGAGCTGCACAAAAGCATGAATGAGCGCATCCACATCGGGCCTGAGAATATTGGCTAAATCGGTGAGAATTTTGATGATGGCACGTGATTCAGCAGCTTCAAGCTCAATGATTTCGTTGTTGATTTCGAAAAGTTGCGCGGGCTCCACAAAAACCGTTTGTCCGGTAGAGGATTCCCCATGAATAAACCCGCTGATTTTCCTTTTGAAGGTGGAGAAAAGGGGAATAACAACCCGTCCGTTTCGCATGGCAGCCTCCGTGTCGGGGCTCGTCCAGCCGCTGTTAATAGCCAGTGCCAGGTTTTCGCGAATGATGCTGTCGTTATTTCTCATCAGCTTCCTCAGCTTCGTTCTGATTTCGTAAAGCTCGTCGGAGGCGTGGTCTTTTATTTCGCCCTTATCGTCGATGATTTGATTGATTCGGATCATGAGTTCGGGCGATGTCCGCAAGCTCTCTGCCACTTGTCGAATTTCGTCGCTTTTTCCTGTTCTGGAATCCAGAATTTTCAGAATCTGGTTCATGATTTTTATCGAAGTGGCAAAATCAAATAAATCTTCCTGAGAAATAAAATTGCCGGGACGTTTAATCTCTGCTAATGCAGGACGCAAATCGAAGTAATCGTAAGTGGGGAAAGACGGCTCGGTGAGCAGAATTACTTTCATCTCGTCAACCTGCGACAGCCGGATATTCAGGTTGTTATAGTTGGAGCTAAATTTGAGCTTGTCAACCCACTCGCGGCCCATGGAGCTAATGCACGAGTCGGAAAGTAGTTGCCGGATTTTGTCGAAACCTATTTTTACTTCAAAATTACTGGGATAAATCATGGGTCAAAGTTAGATGATTTTGGCTGAATTACCAGCTCAAGGCGGCTGGAAATGTTTTCGACGACCTATTGACACCAAAGCAATTATATACTACATTTGACACCGAATATGCATGTTGTATTAAATATCAATATTTTCCCCAGTCTCTACGGAGATTCCGGCAATCAGCTCTTCGAGTGCTGGATTCTATGACGTATTTCAACCCCCGTTTCTTTTAGTCTTCATTTAATTATTTTTTATTTTTATGCGAGGTATTGTATTTGATATCAAGCGTTTCGCCATACACGACGGGCCTGGAATACGCACAACATTTTTTCTGAAAGGCTGCCCTTTGCAGTGCAATTGGTGCCACAATCCCGAGAGCCGCTCTTTTGGGATTCAGCAGCTTGACTTTGAGTTTAAAGGGAAAACAAGCATTGGCTGGGAAATGACAGCCGTTGATGTTCTTAGAGAAGCAGAAAAAGACCAGCCGTTTTTCGGAGAATCGGGCGGAGGAATTACCTTTAGCGGAGGTGAGCCCCTTTCGCAGCCTGAGTTTCTCGTTGAATCGGCCAAATTATTGAAAACGAACGATTTTCACGTAATAATCGACACCACAGGCTACTCATCAACAGCTGTTTTTACTGAGCTCTTGCCCTGGACCGATCTTTTTCTTTTCGACCTGAAACATATGGACGAACAAAAGCATTATGAATATACCGGCGTGAGCAATAAGCGGATTCTTCAAAATCTGGAATTTCTCGTCAGCCGTGGAAAAGAAATTTTTATCCGCTATCCCATGATTCCGGGAATAAATGACAGTGTCGAAAATTTAGATCAAATGACGGGTTATCTGAAAGAGTTAAACCACATAAAGCGCATTCACCTTTTGCCTTATCATAAAATTGCGGCAGGGAAATATGAAAAACTCCAAATGAATAATGATATGATGGGAGTGGAGGAGCCAAACCCAGCCAGGGTGAACCAGGTAAAAGACAGAATCGAAAAGAGTGGATTTGAAGTAATCATTGGATAAATATCACATTATCAATATTATAAAACAGAACTAATCACGAAAAAAAATAAACATATGATATCCGACAGAATAAATAAGTTGCGAACCCTCAGTTTAAATACCCGTCCCTCCATTTCGGAGGAACGCGGACTTCTGATGACTGAGTTTTATGAGAGCCAGGAAGCACGTGGATTGTCAGTTCCCATGATGCGCGCCATGGCATTCAAACATCTAATGGCCAACAAAACCATTTATATAGGTGATGGTGAGCTGATAGTGGGAGAGCGCGGGCCGGCGCCACAACAAACGCCCACCTATCCCGAAGTTTGCATCCATTCCCTAGGCGATTTGGAAATCGTAGACCAGAGACCAAAAGTGAGCTTTAAGGTTTCTGAATCCACAAAAAAAGCCTTTGCCGAAAAGCTCATACCTTTTTGGGAAGGAAGAAGTCAGCGCGACAGAATTTTCTCCAAGTTGCCCCGGGAGTGGAAAGATGCCTACTATGCAGGAGTCTATACCGAGTTTTTGGAGCAAAGAGCCCCAGGTCATACCGTTTTGGGCGATGTGATTTACCGCGAAGGATTTTTAGATATCCGTAAGCGGATTGAGTCATCTCTTTCGAAAATCGACTTTTTCAACGACCCGGAAGCCTTATCAAAACAGGAAGAGCTGAAAGCCATGCTGGTGAGCTTAGATGCAGTGAGTATTTTTGCGCAGCGTCATGTGGCAAAACTCAAAGAGCTTCTTGATGAAGAAACCAATGAAAAACGGCAGGGAGAATTGCAAAAAATGATTGCTGTGAGCTCCCATGTGCCCGAAAACAAACCCACTGATTTTTGGGAAGCCTTGCAATATTATTGGTATGTACATCAGGGAGTTATCACCGAATTAAACCCGTGGGATTCCTTTAATCCGGGACGTCTCGACCAGCACCTTCTGCCTTTTTACAGGGAAGCTTTGGATAAAAACCTGTTCACAGATAACGAAATGCGGGAGATTTTGCAGGCTTTCTGGGTAAAATTCAACAACCATCCGTCGCCACCAAAAACAGGTGTTACCGCCAAAGAGAGCAATACTTTTACCGATTTTGCACTTATCAATGTGGGAGGAGTGAAAGCCGATGGCACCGATGCGGTGAACGAGTTGAGTTATCTGATTCTTGATGTGATTGAGGAAATGCGGATTCTCCAGCCCAGCAGCATGGTTCAGCTGAGCAAGAAAAATCCTGACAAGTTTATCAAAAGAGCCATAAAAGTGGTGAAAACAGGATTTGGACAGCCTTCTATTTTCAATACCGATGCCATTATTCAGGAGTTGATAAATCAGGGGAAATCGCTGGTGGATGCCCGAAATGGTGGTGCCAGCGGATGTGTAGAGACGGGCGCTTTTGGTACCGAAGCCTATATTTTAACCGGATATTTCAATCTGGCTAAAATTCTGGAGCTCACAATCAACAATGGTTTCGACCCCCGGACTCAGAAGCAGATTGGCCCAAAAACAGGAGTTGCCGCTCATTTCCAATCTTTAGACGAGTTAATGCAGGCCTGGGAAACTCAACTAAATTATTTTATTGACCTGAAAATCAAAGGGAACAATATCATTGAGAAAATGTGGGCAACCTATATGCCAGCGGCTTTCCTTTCGGTATTTATCGACGATTGTATTGCCAACGGGAAGGATTATAACGCCGGAGGAGCCCGATACAATACTAATTATATTCAGGGGGTTGGATTGGGAAGTTTGACAGATTCTCTGAGTTCCATAAATTATCATGTTTTTCAGAATAAAACCCTGACCATGAGCGATATGCTGGCCTTGGTGAATTCCAATTTCGAAGATGCCGAAGATTTCAGAAAAGTCATCATCAATGAAACTCCCAAATATGGCAACGATGATGACCGTGCCGACGATATCATGAAGCAGATTTTTGAAGCCTTCTACAAGGCCGTAAACGGTCGCCCGACGAGCAGAGGTGGTGTATTCAGAATCAATCTATTGCCGACCACCAGCCATGTTTATTTCGGTGGTGTCATTGGAGCGCTCCCCGATGGCCGGAAAGCGGGCAAGCCACTCTCCGAAGGGATTAGTCCTTTTCAGGGAGCTGATAGAAATGGCCCAACCGCTGTTATCAAATCGGCAGCTAAAATTGACCATCTTCGCACCGGCGGAACCTTGCTAAATCAAAAATTTACCCCCGCTCTTTTGTCCGATGATGCTGGTATAGAAGCAATAAAGAATCTCATCCGCACCTATTTCAAAATGGATGGACACCATATTCAATTCAATGTGGTAACAGCCGAAACTCTGAAAAAAGCCAAAGCCGAGCCCGAAGCACATCGCGATTTAATTGTGCGGGTGGCAGGTTATAGCGATTATTTTATTGAGCTTTCCGATGAGTTGCAGGACGAGATTATAAGAAGAACCGAGCATCAGGATTTTTAAATTCTTGGGCATTTAGACCAAAATTTAATATGGGCAAAATAATTTGAGAAGTGAATAAAAGGTATCTTTGAGCTGTTAATACGATAACAAAGTATTTTATGTCAGCTCAAAGGCTTTTTATTTTCTATTTTTCGGGAACAGGAAATTCAAGGAATGTAGCTCATTGGCTTGCCGAAGAAGCTCAAAAACACTCCTTCGAGACTCATTTATTCTATGTGGCGGGGCTTGAAACAATTCCCCCGGAAGTTGTTGATGAGCAATCGGTTATTGCTTTTATTTCTCCGGTTCACGGATTTAATTATCCCCCGGTGATGCTTAAATTTCTGAGTCGTTTCCCCAGGGGAAAAGCCAAAGTTCTGTTGCTCAATACCCGTGCTGGAATGCTCATTGGTAAATGGGTTACCCCAGGGTTGAGTGGAATAACCTTTTATTTCGCAGGCGTCCTGTTAGCAATTAAAGGTTATAGAATTCGCGCCATGTTTCCGGTTGATATGCCATCGAACTGGATTTCGCTTCATCCGGGTTTAAATGCGAAGACCATTCTTTTTCTTCATCAGAAAAACAAGATTCGGGTCGAAGAATTTGCTGAAATTGTTTTCAGTGGAAAGCGATGGTTTAAAAGTCTTAGAGAGATGATACAGGATGTGGTTATTTGGCCTGTTGCGGTTTTGTATTATTTCGTTGGGCGGTTTATTTTAGCCAAAACCTATTATGCATCAAATAGTTGCAATAACTGTGGATTATGCATCAGAGAATGTCCTGTTCACGCCATTAGCGAAATCAATGGTCATCCATTTTGGTCATTTAATTGCGAAAGCTGTATGAAATGCATGGGAAATTGTCCAACCAAGGCCATAGAAACCGCCCATGGTTTTGTGGTAGGGGTGTATTTGATTTATGCTTTTGTGGCCTCCGTATTTTTTTATGGATATTTTACGCAGTTTATCCCCATCATTCAGCATCCGGTTTTGAAATTTGTTCTCAATAATCTGATTTTTATTTCCATTCTACTCTTAGGATATAGATTAATCCATATCCTACTTCGCTTCAAATTGGTTAATAAACTCATGATTTACACTTCCTTAACCCATTATAAATGGTGGGGTCGCCGCTACAAGGCACTTAAATTGAAGGAAGAAAACGGTTTTGGGGGTTATTAAAAATCTGCTTTTTCGGGGAATAAAAATTTTATTTCGAACAATTTCAGTTGCAATGGCTTAGGTTTCAACAAAAATCTTAATTTCGATTTTTAAAACCTAAACAAAAACTTAATATTTTGACCATAGAACAGGCTCAAAAAACAGTGGATCTTTGGATAAAAGAGAATGGGGTTCGATACTTCAACGAGTTGACCAATATGGCCATTTTAATGGAAGAAGTGGGCGAAGTGGCTCGTATTATATCCCGCAAATTTGGCGAACAATCCTTTAAGGAAAGCGATAAACAAGTGGATTTGGCCGACGAGTTTGCCGATGTGCTTTTTGTGCTCATTTGTCTGGCCAATCAAACGGGCATCGATTTGACCGAAGCATTAGAGAAAAATCTGGATAAAAAAACCAACCGCGATAACCAACGACATAAAAACAATCAAAAACTTAAACATTATGACAAAACCTAAACAAGTTTTCAGAAGAGTCGCTCTTTCAATATTGCTGCTTTTCTTCATTGTACCATTAATTTTTGCCCAGGATGCGGATACCACTAAAAAGGAAAAAATTAAAAAAGGCTGGAATTTTGGGGGACTTCCTGTAGTTTCTTTCGACAGCGATTTGGGGTTTCAGTATGGAGTATTGGGAAGTATCTATCATTATGGCGACGGTAGCCGCTATCCCGAATTCGACCACAATTTTTATGTGGAAGCAAGTAAATTTACCAAAGGTAGCGGAATATTGCGTTTTGCTTACGAAAGCGACAGGCTGATAAAAAATGCCCGTTTATATTTTGACGTGAGCTATCTCCCCGACGATTCCTATGACTTTTTTGGTTTCAATGGCTATGAAGCTGTTTATAACGAACCCTGGATTAATCCGGACAATGTGAACTATAAAACCCGCGCTTTCTATAAAATGAGCAATAAAATGTTCAGGCTCAGAAGCGATATTCATGGCAAGCTGGGGATAAAAAATCTCTATTGGACTGCTGGTGCTGAGTTCTATAATCTTAAAATCGGCAGTGTAGATATTGAAAAATTCAATAAAGGAAAGGATGATGAAGATTTATTACCCACTGTAGATTCTGTACCCGGGTTGTATGAAAACTATCAGACCTGGGGTTTAATTCCCGATGAAGATAAAAATGGCGGACAAGTTTTTGGCGTGAAAGCTGGTCTGATGTACGATTCAAGAAATGTGAGAGCTCACCCCACCAAAGGTATCTGGACCGAAATAGGCTTGTTTTATGCCCCCAATTTCGCCAACAGCGTGGACCACGGTTATCTGAAATTCTATGCAACCCACCGTCAATATATCAATATTGTAAAACGCCGTTTAACCTTTGCCTATAGAATTGGTTATCAGTCAAGTTTGGTGAATCAGGGACCCTGGTATACTCAGCAGTTTATCATTACCAGTGCCTTGCGTGGCGCCACATCTGATGGATTGGGAGGTGGAAAAACCCTCAGGGGGATAAAAAGAAACAGAGTTGTGGGTGATGGCGTGTTGTATGGAAATCTCGAGCTCCGCTGGAAAGTGGTTTATTTTCAGTTCATTGGCCAAAATTTCTACATAGGTCTCAACGGTTTTGCCGATGCCGGACAAGTTGTTAAACTCATTCCAACAACCGCTGCACAGGATTATGAATTTGGTGTAGACGTAGAAGAGAGCGATTATTTTGATTACGGTGCCGAGAAACTCCACATCAGTTATGGAGCCGGCTTAAGAATCGCCATGAACGAGAATTTTATTATTTCCTGCGATTATGGTCGCGCGCTGAAAGCGGATGATGGTACCAGTGGAGTTTATATTGGGCTAAATTATTTGTTCTAAAATCAGGCTAAAATTGAAATAAAAAAACGTGGTTCAAAAGAGCCACGTTTTTTTTATCCGATAAATGGATATTCAATTTTCGTTAAAAACAGCCCTTCGGGTGGCACTGACCAGCCAGCGCCGGAGCGGTTTTTACTTTCTATTACCCGTCTATACTCTTCCAGACTCATTTGCCCCCGACCCACTTCGAGCAATGTTCCCACAATGGCCCTAACCATGTTTCGTAAGAACCTGTCAGCCTGAATAACAAAAACCCAATTGTCACCTTCCCACTTTTCCCATTGGGCTTTCATTATTTTGCATAAATAATTGTTTACCTGAGTACCAGTTTTCGAAAAGCATTGAAAATCGTTGTATTCAAATAGAATGTTGGCGGCTTCGTTCATCAAATCGAAATCCACATCCGGAAAAGGAAGTGAAAGAGAAAGATGGCGGTTGAATGGGTTTTTTTTAGTTGAAATATGATATTCATAGGTTCGTTTGGTGGCATCGAAACGGGCATGAGCTTCCGAATGCACGGGCAAAATCTGATGGATAGCAATATCGAAGGGCAATATCATATTGAGTTTATGCATCAGCTGTTTGGGTGAAAGATTTCTCTCCTCCAAATCCAGATTCACATGAGCGTAAAACTGACGGGCGTGCACACCAGTATCCGTTCTTCCACAACCTGTAGACAATTCGGGGGAATGAAAAAGTTTACTCAAAGCTTCGTGTAACACCTGTTGAACAGTCACCGCATTTTCCTGAATTTGCCATCCATGATAATGGGTGCCCAGATACGAAAGCTCTATAAAGTAACGCCTAAGCATTAGTCAATTAGGGCAAAACCAGTGTATTTCTGCAAGGCTTCAGGAATTCTGATTCCTTCGGCGGTTTGATAGTTTTCCAGCAAGGCGGCCATAATTCTGGGCAAAGCCAATGCGCTGCCGTTGAGCGTATGAGCCAATTGAGTTTTGCCTTGTCCGTCTTTAAATCTCAGCTTCAAACGATTCGACTGAAAGTTTTCGAAATTGGAAACGGAGCTCACTTCGAGCCAGCGTTCCTGAGCGGTGCTAAATACTTCGAAGTCAAAGGTAAGTGCCGAAGTAAAGCTCATATCTCCTCCGCAAAGCTTCAATATTCTATAGGGAAGTCCGAGCTTTTCGAGCAATCCTGCTACATGTGCCTTCATATCTTCCAGAGTCTCGTAAGACTTTTCAGGATGCTGAACCTGAACTATTTCCACCTTGTCGAACTGATGCAGACGGTTTAATCCGCGAACATCTTTACCATAGCTGCCAGCTTCACGACGGAAACAGGCAGAGTAAGCCACGTTTTTAATGGGGAAATCGCTTTCTTTCAGAATCAAATTGCGATAGATATTGGTCACAGGAACTTCGGCGGTTGGAATCATATAGAGATTATCAACCTGCATATGATACATCTGACCTTCTTTATCGGGCAGCTGACCGGTAGCATAAGCAGAATCTTCATTTACCATGAGTGGAGGCAATACTTCCAGATAACCGGCATCGATTCCTTCGTCCAGAAAAAAGCTAATGAGACTTCTTTGCAGGCGGGCACCTTTTCCTTTAAACACAGGGAAACCAGCTCCGGTGAGTTTTACGCCCAATTCAAAATCGATGAGATCGTATTTTTTTGCCAGTTCCCAGTGAGGTAATTTGTAATCCCCCAGATTGGGAATGGAGCCCCATTCGGCTACAATTTCATTATCGTCGGCTCCTTTTCCGGTGGGGACGCTGGAATGTGGCAGATTGGGCAATTGAACCACAATTTGGTGCAATTCCGCTTCAAGGGCTGTCAACTGATCGTTTAAATCTTTGGAAATGGTTTTTAACTCTGCTGTCCGTGCTTTAGAAGCTTCTGCTTCGTCTTTCTTTCCATCTTTCAAAAGCAGCCCTATAGATTTGGCCAAAAGATTGGCTTCGGCCAGATGGTCGTCTAAGTCTTTTTGGATTTTTTTGCGGAGGTTGTTTTTCTTTTCTATTACCGGAAGTATGGCGGTTGCATCGAAGTTTTTAATTTTTAGTCTTTCAATGACTTCAGCTTTATTTTCAATGATATAGTTAGTCTGTAGCATGGTTTTTCAATTTTTTGCAAATGTAGTTTTTTAGCCATGAAAAACGAAGGAATGGGATATAAAAAAAACTGCTCCCCAAAGGAAACAGTTTTTAATTTTTTAAAAACAGTATCTGATTACTCCACCACCATTGGATTCACAAAAACATACGATCTCTCGTTTTTTGTTTTTTTGAACTCAACAATGCCATCAGTCAATGCAAAAAGAGTATGGTCTTTGCCAATACCCACATTTGCACCAGGATGGTGAGCTGTACCACGTTGTCTTACTAAAATATTTCCGGCTTTGGCAAATTGACCGCCATATATTTTAATTCCCAATCGTTTACTATGGGATTCTCTACCGTTTTTAGAACTACCGACACCTTTTTTATGAGCCATTTTTAATAGTTTTTAAGGTTTAACATACCATCCTTTGCCTAAGCAACGATGTTTTCGATTTGAACCTGGGTAAAATCCTGACGATGTCCCTGGAATTTTTTATAGCCTTTTCTTCTCCTTTTCTTGAAGATAAAAACTTTATCTCCACGTAAATGAGAAAGAATTTTAACGGAAACTTTTGCGCCTTCTATCACAGGGGTTCCGATTTTAACAGCTCCTTCATTGTCCACTAAAAGCACCTTGTCAAACTCTAATGAAGCGCCTTCATCACCATCCAAACGGTGCACAAAGATTTTTTGATCTTTAGTGACTTTAAACTGTTGCCCTGCTATTTCTACAATTGCATACATGTAATTTATTCAATTAGTTTAACATTTTTGGGAGTGCAAAAGTAGCGATATTTTTTTGATAAACAACACATTCAATAGTTTTCTAATTTTTTTTTTATTGACATGGGTTTTTTCCGTTTTGCGAATTTACAATCTATTCTGTAATCCTAACATTTACGAATTCAAATTCTACGGTTACTAATCAAAAGTTGTGGTTAGATAACCCTTTTGATTAGCTTTGGTATAAACTCAAAAAAAAGAACTGTAAAATGAAAACTCAAAATTTATTCATAAAATTCAGCATTGTACTATTTCTATTCGTAATAGTGGTGCTGGCAAGCTCTTGTAAAAAGAATGAGCAAACAACCGAAGTGTCTGATGATGAAGAAATTGTATACCTGCTCAATAACGACCAGGCGGGACTTTCTTCCAGAGTAACCTATATTAACGAACCTGTTTTGTTTTCTGGTAAGGATGTTAAATCCAAAACCAATACAAACGGGCATACCTGGTATTATGTGGCCGATGTGGAATCGCCGGTTTATGGAGGTGGAGTGCTTAGTGCTACTCATGTAGTTATTGCCGACGATAAGGCCTATGTTACCTACAACAGACAGGGTGATGAATATGCTGGTGGTGTGGAAGTTATTGATTTGTCTAATCCAGCTTTCCCCACAATTATTTCATCAGAATTGTTTGGTGGGGTAGATGTGAATGCAGTGGCTGCGGATTACAATGGTAACGAAGCCCAGAGAAAAATATGGCTTGCTTTGAGCAGCTTTAAAAAAGGAGCAGTTTTAAGACAGGTAATTCTCGAGAACGGTCTCCTCACCAACCAGATAACAGATGTTAGTCTGTCAAAATCGATAAGCACTGGTACCGCTGCTTCTGCCAATGGAATTGTTGCTTCGTCGGAATATATTTATGTTACTGCTGGACAAACCCGTGGAGGTACATTTCAGCTTTCAACCGAAAATTTAAGCGTATTGGCAGCCAATGAATATAGCAATGCCAAATACCCCGCGGTTAATGGTTTGAATGCCGGTGCTAAACAAATTACCCTGCGCACAGGCCAAAATTCTCAGCTTATGGTTTATGAAGTTGGACCCGACAGAACCCCCTCCGTTTATGACATTGAACCCATTTATCATCAAAATGTGGAAGAACCCTACAAAGGAAAATCTACCCTTCATTTAGACGAAGGTGGAAATATAGCCTGGGTAGCATCTGGAGTAAATGGATTAAAGGCCTATGATATCAGCACAGGTTCAGTGGTTTATACTTCTCCCGCCGGTATGCTCACTACTGGAAATACCAATGGACTTTCTAAAGACGACGATTATATTTATCTGGCCAACGGTGCCGATGGTTTATATATCGCCACTTTGCCTGAAGGTGGTTCCGGCGAAATTGTGCCCGTTCAAATTTGGGATTTAAGCGAAACTGGTGCTTCTGCAAATCTTGTTCAAACCGATGGCGACTGGATATTTGTGGCCAAAGGCGGAGGCGGATTAAAGATACTGAGAAAAATCCCCAATAGCGGATATCCGGTGATTTGTGATTACGATAATCTTGGTGTGCCAGAATGTCTGGAAGAAAATCCCGATGAACTTTGTCCAAGCCTGTTGAGCGACCTCCAACTCACCTTGCCCGAAAGTCAAAATGCTTTGGTGAATCATCCCGAATATTTCCTCAACGAGAATAAAGAAATTGTACTGACCGAAGATGCGCAAATCAGCGTAACCTTTGTCAATGAAGGTGCCGGTTTTAAAAACACTTTCGGATACTATCATTACAATCAGAACAATCCACCGGCAACTGCAGCTGATTTAAAACCCAGCATGATGGTAATTTTCCCCAATGCTTCCAAAGTAAATTCGGGTGGGGGCCTCATTCCCGGTGATAAAATATATCAATTGGGAACTTTCCCCGCAGGTACTGTTATTGGGTACTTTATGCTGGCCAATGCCTGGAATGGCTCCGAAATTACCAATGGATTGTACACACATTACACCATTCCTGCATTCAATTCCAATCACACTCAACAACATTTGTTGATGTACGACTACAATTGCAGCGATATCATTATGGGTATTGAAGATGTGAAAATTCCCAGCGGTGACAAAGATTTTAACGATTTAATCTTTAAAATGAATATTGAACCCGCAACTTCGGTATCTCCTGATACTTATATTCAGATTCCTTAATCGAAAAAAATACAGTTCATTTTGAGTATTGAAAGCTGGTTCTCAAGGTTTGAGTTCCAGCTTTCTTTCGAAAAAAAATCTTGTAGCTTAAATAAAATATCATTATATTTACCAAATTGAGCTCCCTTAAAAACGATACAATGAAAACGAAAAAATATTTAAAAATCTCTATGCTGGCAGCGGTTTCCATTATTTTGGTTTTTAGCCAGTGTAAAAAAATATCGGATGATACCGAAGTTGAACCAACTGAAACAGTGCTGGTAAATAACTCCGTGGATGAGTTAAATTCGAGGGTCACTTATTTTCAGGATGCTGTCTTCAGCACCCGGGGTGGAAAATCCAAATCCAATAACTATTATTGGTATTATGTGGCCGAAGTTGCTGCCCCTATTTTCAACGGGAATCTGCTCAGTGCATCACACGTCGATATCATCGACAACAAAGCCTATGTGGCTTATAATGTTCAGGGAAGTACCTATGCCGGAGGAATTGAAGTCATTGACTTGTCAAACCCAGCTTACCCAACCATCATTACACAGATTTTGTTCAATGGTAGCGATGCCAACGCCGTTGCAGCCGATATTGACGGATCCAACTCCAGCCGCGATGTCTATCTGGCTTTGTCGAGTTTTAAGAAAGGTGCGCT
This sequence comes from Draconibacterium orientale, assembly GCA_020718205.1. GTDB lineage: Bacteria > Bacteroidota > Bacteroidia > Bacteroidales > UBA12170 > UBA12170. Next base: position 48,869 of record DYSN01000004.1, on the reverse strand, counting down.
GCTCCGAAAACTGAGCACAAACAACGGACAGTTTACTGGCGGTTTCTACGATTTATCGCTCTCCAAATACCTGAGCGGCTCCAATATCAGCGCGTCTGCCAATGGAATTTCATGCACCAACGACTATCTTTATGTAACCAGCGGACAAACCTATGGTGGTGTATTTCAGGTGTCTAAAGATAATTTTACCGTAATGAACACCGATCCTTACTCAGCCGCAAAATATACCGTAACAAACGGAGCAACAGTGGGTTCTAAACAAGTTACCCTATCCACCGGAGACCAATCAAAACTGCATGTTTATGAAGTTGGAAATTCCTTGAACAAACAAACCCGGGACATCGGAACGATTACCCATCAAAATGTGGATGAACCCTATTTTGGCAAATCTGCAATGCATATGGACAATGGTTCCAATATTTGTTATGTGGCCATGGGAATGTATGGTGCCAAAGCTTTCGATATCAATAGTGGAAATGTAGTATTCAATTCTCCTTCGAATATGCTAACCACCGGAAATACCAATGGATTATCGAAAGATGATTTGTTCATTTATCTTGCCAATGGTGCCGATGGACTTTTTGTTGGAAAAAACCCTTCGGGCTCTGGAGAAATCATTCCGGTGCAGGTGTGGGATATGGATGAAATAGCGGCTTCCGCCAATTTGGTAATGGCTGCGAACGACTGGCTCTTTGTGGCCAAAGGAGGCGGGGGATTTAAAATTCTAAAACGGGTTCACCAGAGTATTTATCCTCCGGTTTGTGACTATGATAACACTGGCTTGCCCGAATGTCTGGAAGAATTTGAGTTCTGTGCCGAATTGCCTGCCCATATGGATATTACCCTCCCCGAAAGAGTAAATGCTTTTGTGAATCGCCCCGATTATTTCCTAAATCAAAACCTGGAAGTGGAGCTGGAAGAAAATGCTCACCTGTCAATCGTTTTTATTTCCGAAGGCGCCGCTTTCCACAACACTTTTGGCTATTATTACTATCCAACCAACAATCCACCTTCTTCGCTTGAAGATATTCAATCGACTATGCATATTGTATATCCCGATGCTTCGGAGATATACAGCGGTGGTTATCTGCAAGCTGGCGATATGGTTCGCATTCCCGATGAATTTTCAGCAGGAACTACGGTGGGCTTTTTTATGCTGGCAAATGCTTTTAAAGATGGAGAAGTTACCGAAGGATTGTATCAACATTATACCCGCAGGGAATTTAATTACCGTGGGTTGCAGCAACACTTGCTCATGTACGACAGCATTTGTGGCTGTGTAACTATAGGAATAGAAGATTTGCTTTCGGATAGAGGCGACAAGGATTTTAACGACATCGTTTTTCAGGTACTCATTGAACCCGAAACAGCCTTTAACAAGGAAATGATTGTTCAGATTCCTCCCCAATAGGTTCATGTTCCAAACAAATTCTAAGCTCTTTTATGGACAAAAGACTCTTTATTGCAATTAAAATATTGCCTGGAGAACAGTTGCTTAAGAAACTCAATTATTTGAAAACCAATCTGATTGGCAATAATATCAATTGGATTCCTGTTGAACATTTCCACCAAACTTTGGTTTTTCTTGGAAATGCCTCCACATCGAAACTCAAAGATATTGTTGATGTTATGAAAGCCGGTGCGAGTGAAAGTCCATCCTTCGATTTGGAGTTGGGAAATCTGGGAATCTTTGGAAGTCGCTATGATCCCCGTGTTATTTGGGTTGGAATGCAGCCTGTGGAAAAGCTGACAGACTTGCATTTTTCCCTAAGAAAAGGATTGGAAAAAAGGGGTTTTCGTTTCGACAGGCAAAATTTTGTTCCGCATTTAACTTTGGCAAGGATTCGAAAAATCGAAAACAAACCCCATTTTCATGAGGTAATAAGTGGATGGGAGCCAGGAATTGTTCAAACGATGAAAGTTCAGGAAATTGTGCTTTACGAGAGTGTTTTAGGGTCTCGTGGAGCAAGCTATTTCGAGCTGGATAATATTGGTCTTGAGTAGTATTCTCAGGGTTACTTGTTATTAAACAGGGTCATTGTTCTGTCCACCCCAATGGTGCCAAAAGAAAGAATCATATCGGCTGCAATGGGGATTTTTTCTTCAATAACAGGCATTTCCGAGGCTTTCCAGCCGCTGAGTACAAAGTCGGCCTGACGTCCACGAGCAAAATCGTTTCCAATCCCAAATCGTAAGCGGGCAAAATCGTCTCTGCCAAGTATTTGAATAATGTTTTCAAGCCCATTGTGCGATCCGGGGCTGCCTTTTTTGCGCATGCGGAGAAAACCCAGGTCAAGAGCCAGGTCATCTGTAACCACCAATAGATTTTCGATGTCGATTTTCTCGGCATCCAACCAATATTTTACTGCTTTCCCGCTGAGATTCATGTAAGTAGTTGGTTTAATGAGAATAAACTGCCGCGATTTGTATTTAACTGTGGCCACCGATGCCAGTCGGTCGGTTGTAAATTTCTCGTGGTGCATGTCGGCCATATAAGTTACGATATCGAAACCAATATTATGACGGGTTTTATCATATTCCGCTCCAATATTTCCGAGGCCTGCAATAAGATATTTCATGGTATCATATTTTTTTGTGGATCAGCTTAAAACTTTTGTGGTGATTGTTAAGTTTTCAGAAGCAATGATAGATAATTGATTGAAAATAGAAAAAGGCATAGGATTATAAAAATCGTATGCCTTTATCATAAAACAAAATGAATTAAGCTTCAGCTTCTTCTTCTTCCTCGTCGTCAGCAATAATAGCACCGCGCGTTGCTTTAACGCCAACCACAAGGCTATTGCCATCCATAAGTGGAGTAAGAGGGCCGAAATTAATATCCTTAATTTTGATACTCATACCAATTTTCAACTTGGAAATACTGATAACAAAATTCTCAGGGATATCTTTCGAAAAACCTTTTACAGGAATATTTCTGAGTTTTTTATTCAAAATACCACCTTTAAGAACACCGGGAGCTGCACCTTCGTATCTAACAGGGATTACAACTTTAACAGGTCTTCCATCAAGTATCTCAAGAAAATCGGCATGAAGTGGTTTGTCAGAAACGGGATGAAACTGAACAGCTTGTAAAATGGCTGAATGGGCTTCTCCACCAATACTTAAGTCTACAATATATACATCGGGAGTATGCGAAATTCTTTTGAATTGTTTTTCGTCGATGGTGAAGTGAACTTGTTTTTCACCGCCGTAAAGAACACAAACAACTTTTTCTTCCGAACGTTGTTTGTTTGCATCTTTTTTCCCTACGTTCTCTCTTAGAGAACCGCTAATAGATACTCTTTTCATTGTTAATTAATTATTTAGTTTATAAAATAGTAGTGAACTGAAAATGGTCACTAATGGATTCAAAATTATGGATTCTGTCAATTACATCGGCAAAGATGCCTGCTGTGGACAGAACGGTTATTTTTTCGCTGCCGGGTTGAGGAATGGTATCGCTTACAATAACTTCCTTAAGGCTCGAATTTTCGAGTTTGGCGATGGCGTTATTGGAGAAAACGGCATGTGTACACACGGCTCTCACGCTGCGAGCTCCTTGTTCCATCATTAAATTGGAGGCGGTGGTAATGGTTCCTCCCGAGTCGATAATATCGTCAACCAGAACAATGTCTTTGTCTTTCACGTCGCCAATAACCTGCATGGATTCTATAACCCCGGCTTTTTTCCGCTGTTTAAAACAGATAACCAAATCGGTATTCAGAAATTTGGCATAAGCAGCAGCTCTTTTGGCGCCTCCGGTATCGGGCGAAGCCATCACCAAATTGGGTAGTTTTAAGGTGTTTAAATAGGGGATAAAAATTGAAGATGCATACAGGTGATCCATAGGCAAATCAACAAACCCCTGAATTTGGTCGGAGTGAAGATCCATGGTAACAATTCTGTCGACACCAGCAGCCACCAAAAGGTTGGTAATGAGCTTGGCGCCAATGGAAACTCTGGGCTTGTCTTTTCTATCCTGACGGGCAAAACCGAAGTAGGGGATTACCGCAACAACTTTTTTCGCCGATGCTCTTTTGGCCGCATCGATGAGTAGGAGAAGCTCCATTAAATTTTCGGAAGGTGCGAAGGTACTTTGAACAATAAAAACAGTATTTCCGCGGATTGTTTCATCGTAGCTGGGCTGAAATTCTCCGTCATTGAAAACAGCTGTCGTTACTTTTCCAAGCTTTTGACCATATTCACCGGCTATTTTCTCTGCCAGATACATGGTAGCTCTACCTGCGAAAATTGTTACTTTTTCTGACATTGGTTTGTCGGTTTTTGTTCTTGAATTTTGCGGCAAAAGTAACCCTATTTTTTGTTATTGCCAAATATTCTTTATTAGGGGGAACTATATTTTTGGCTGTGGTTTTGCATTGCAAATCAGCTAATTACTAAAAGTATGAATTTTTTGGTTTCACATTGGAAAAAGTGCGTATATTTGCACCGCTCTAAACAAGCCGTCCGGTTTGGATTTTCCAAACAGAAAAGCAATGCCCAAGTGGCGGAATTGGTAGACGCGTTGGTCTCAAACACCAATGAGGTTAAACTCGTGCCGGTTCGATCCCGGCCTTGGGTACAAAAGCATCAGTCGAAATTCGGCTGATGCTTTTTCGATTTAATCATTTCAAGGGCCATGGCTGAGCTATTTTGATTACCAATATATATTCAAAGCCTTACAATAGCTGTATCTGTAAGTAGTCTTTAGGTTTTTATCATAAAAACAGGAGCTTACATATTAATTTTCCATATTTAATACAAATTCAGCGACGACCAGTTAATATGTCTCGATAGGCCATCCAAATCTGGAAACATGCTCATTTTATTGATTCCATAATGCGATAAGTCGATGCTAAATTGTTTTTGATATGCCTTGTCGATAATAATTTTCTCTAACCTGTCGCCATCTGATAAACACTCGTCCAATGAGCAGGAAGGCGGAAAATGAATGGTAAAAATAGCTCCCTGCCGCATGATGCGCTGAACTATGCTTCGGGGAGAAAACCGAAAAACTTTGTGGTTGATTATGTTTTTGTCGGAGATATTAAAAGGATCGGGGTATTTCTTGATGTCGAAAAATGGACGATCGGAATAATGGGAATATATAACACACTGGGTTTCTGTTTCATCGGCATCGAACGGAAGGCTCACTGCAAAAAAGGCTGCAATCATGGGGTTGAAGGTCCAGTCCAATAACCGCGTTGCCAGTCCGTGATGGGCTGCAATGGACAGCAAATCCCATTTATTTTCCATTGGAGTTTCCAAATAGGACACCGCATGGCGGATCCACCGCTCAAAAACATCCTCATCGTTCACGTTTTTCTCTAAGTAGTGTGGTCGGCCTGCTTTGGGTACCAGTTTATGATAAATGCGGCTTTCGCCTCTGTAAAACCAGTTTCGCCAGTCTTTTTTGTGCTCTTGAATAATGCGGTGATAATCTTCAAACGATTGAATGTATTTTTCTTGCATCATGGCTATTGAATTTAATTGCGCCCCCCAAAAATAACTATTTCTTAGCATTAATGGCCTTTGTTGCCATATCAATTCATATTTTTACCAGCTTAAACACAACAAAAGCCATCATAAAAAAATTTTTATTCTATTCTTTATTTTCATAATCGGTCAATCCTTTTCTCAACACGACTTTACCCATTTTGTCGATCCATTTATTGGAATCCAAAGCATGGGTCATGTTTATCCCGGTGCCACAGTTCCCTTTGGAATGGTGCAGCTAAGTCCGGAAACCAACCGGCAACCCATGTTTAACGCAGATGGATCTTACAATAAGGACACGTACAAATATTGTTCGGGCTATCTATACGACGACAGTACTATTTTTGGCTTTGCGCATACGCATTTCAATGGAACGGGTCACAGCGATTTGGGCGATATTTTAATCATGCCAACCACAGGGGAATTGCAATTGGAGCCAGGAACCCAGCTCAATCCGGAAACTGGATTTGTTTCGCGATTCTCTCATAAAACTGAAAAAGCCAGTCCGGGTTACTACTCGGTTCTTTTGGCCGAAGATAGTATTTTGGCCGAGCTAACAACTTCGGAAAGAGTTGGTTTTCATCGATATACGTTTTTTAAAAACCCAAGAGTCCATATTATTCTCGATTTGATTTCGAATATATATAACTACGAAGGAAAAAACGTCTGGATCTTTATTAGGGTGGAAAACGATTCACTCATAACAGGCTATCGCCAAACATCGGGCTGGGCCGGAACGAAAACGGTTTATTTTGCCATAGAATTTTCGGCTCCAATGAAAGAATATGGCTATAAAAGATATGACCAAATGAAGTATAACGGGTTCTACAGAAAGTTCAATGAATCGAGAAATTTCCCCGAAATGGCAGGCCATGACCTGAGATGCCGGTTCTACTTTGATGTAAAAAGCCAATCGCCTCTTATGGTTAAAGTGTCATTATCGAATACCAGCACTGCCGGAGCATTGAAAAATCTTCGCTCCGAAATTCCCCATTGGAATTTCGATCTGGTGGTTGCCGAAGCCAAAGAAAAATGGAATAAAGAGCTCAGTAAAATTTAGGTTGAAATGATGACTCCCGGGCAAATGCAAACTTTCTATACCGCATTGTACCACACATTTTTAAGCCCCATTCTCTACGAAGATGTGGACGGGCAATACCGGGGTCTGGATCAGAATATTCATCAGTCGGAAGGATTTGCCAACTACACAATTTTCTCACTATGGGACACTTACAGGGCTTTGCATCCGCTGTTTAATCTCATTCAGCCGTCCAGAAACAACGATATGATTCATTCCATGGTGGCCCATCACGATCAAAGTGTGCACAAAATGTTACCGGTTTGGAGCCATTATGCCAACGAAAACTGGTGCATGGTGGGTTATCATTCTGTTTCGGTAATTTCGGATGCTATGGTTAAGGGAACCACCAATATTGATCCCAAAAGAGCTCTGCAAGCTTGTGTAAATACTTCTACGGTAGGTTATTACGATGGAATTGATTCCTATATCGGGGTTATGTGGCCGAGGATTTAAGTGGTTCATCAGTTTCAAAAACGCTGGAATATGCCTGCGACGATTGGTGTATTGCTCAAATTGCTCAGATGGGTGGTCAAGAAAGTCTGAGAACCGAGTATCTGAAAAGAGCTGAGAATTATTTAAATGTGTATGATGAACAAATTGGTTACATGCGCCCTCGCTTAGCCAATGGCGAATGGCGAAAAGACTTTGACACAATAAATACCCACGGCCAGGGATTTATTGAAGGAAATGCCTGGAACTATGGATTATATGTTCCACAGAATATTCCGCATATGATAGAAATGATGGGGGGGGAAGGATCAGTTTTCTGAGCATTTAGACAGAATTTTCACCACCGAAATATCCGACGAGCACATAGAGCAAAACGAAGACATTACCCGCGATGGAATTATTGGAAATTATGTGCATGGAAATGAGCCTGGACATCACATTCCGTATCTCTACAATTGGACCCATCATCCCTTGAAAACCCGGCAACGGGTGAGAATAATAATGAATACCATGTATGGTGTTGGCCCCGATGGCGTTTGTGGAAACGATGATGCCGGACAAATGAGTGCCTGATATGTGTTCAGCGCATTGGGTTTTTACCCTGTGATTCCGGGCTCCAACGAATATGCCATAGGGAGTCCTTTAATAAAGAATGCAACCCTGAATTTTGAAAATGGAAACGTTTTAAAAATTATAGTTCTGAATCAATCTGAAGAGAATGTCTTTATTAAAAAGATAACACTCAATGGAATGGAATGGAAAGGAAATTAAAGACAATAGTCTAAATTTCAAGGAATTTACCCTAGGCGGAGAGCTGGTTTTTGTCATGAAAAAATCGAAATAGTGCAGTATTTTTTCTTCAATAGATTAAAAACTTAACCTACCGCAGGGCAATAAATCACTGTCACCTGGCAGTGTATTTATATTTTGCCAATCATTTAATGTCGAAAAAGGTGAAACAAAAACAGGTATCGTTGTGTAAATCAAGTTCAATTAGAATGGAATAGGAATTTTTGCAGCACCAAATTGATAACAAAATTGAGTTGCAAATTTGATTTGGCACGGTTTTTTATGTTAAAATATTCAATCAATCTCATGGTTGAGCTGCATATTTTATACTTTTGTTCAAAAAATTAATTAATCCTAAAAAACTGTTTACAAAATGAAAAAGATTTTATTCTCACTTGCTTTGCTCGTGACTTTTGGTTGGAATGCCATGTCTCAGGAAACTACATTGACCCCTGCCAATCCAAATGCCCCTGTCATTTCATTTGAACAATCGGAACACGATTACGGAACTATCTATCAAAATGGCGATGGAAATTACACATTTGTTTATTCCAATAATGGAAAAGAGCCACTGATTTTATCCCGCGTAAAATCGTCATGTGGTTGTACCATTCCTAAATGGTCACGCACACCATTAATGCCTGGCCAGACAGATTCTATCAACGTACAATACGATACCAAAAGATTAGGCTCCTTTAATAAAACCATCACTGTTACGTCGAATGCCACTGTAACCGATGTTGTTTTGAAAATTAAAGGTCAGGTTATACCCGAACCAACCTCCGCAATTCCCGCAAATAACGTAGATAGCGAGATGTCTCCCATAAATAAATAGCTTTTTACAGCCCACGGTATTAAAAAATATAGGAAATTTGTCCCGGCGTTTTTAAAGCGTCGGGATTTTTTTTAGTTAACCAAATAATTATATTATGCCAGGAATTTCAAATAAAGGCAAACTGATGCCCGAATCGCCCATCAGAAAGCTCGTGCCATTTGCCGAAGCTGCCAAAAAAAGAGGGGTTAAAGTATTCCATCTTAATATAGGACAACCAGACATTAAAACCCCCGAAGTGGCTATGGAGGCCATCAGAAATTATTCCGAGAAAGTGGTGGAATATAGTCATTCTGCAGGTAATCAGAAATATAGAGACAAGCTGGCGACCTATTATCAAAAAAACAATATTGACATAACAGCCTCCGATATCATTATTACAGCAGGAGCTTCCGAAGCCATTTTGTTTGCCATTCAGAGCATTATGGACGAAGGCGACGAAATCATCATCCCTGAGCCATTTTATGCCAATTACAACGGTTTTGCCACCAATGCAGGAGTAAAGGTGAAGCCGATTTTTAGCCATATCAGCAATGGGTTTGCGCTTCCTCCAATTGCCGAATTCGAAAAAGCTGTTACCGAAAAAACCAAAGCCATCATCGTTTGCAATCCCAACAACCCCACCGGGTATTTGTATTCGAAAGAAGAATTGGAAGTGTTGAAGCAAATTGCGCTTAAATACGACCTTTATCTCATAGCCGACGAAGTATACCGGGAGTTTGTTTACGATGGTGAAAAACACCATTCGGTGATGAATCTCGAAGGGCTCGATCAGCACAGCATTCTCATCGACTCAGTGTCCAAACGTTATTCGGCCTGTGGTTTTAGAATCGGATGCCTCATTAGCAAAAACAAGCAGGTAATGGCCACCGCCATGAAATTTGCACAAGCGCGTCTAAGTCCGCCAAGCTTCGGACAAGTGGCAGCAGAGGCTGCATTGGAAACCCCAGCAAGCTATTTTACCGAAGTTGTTGATGAATATATTCAACGTCGCGATGTGGTGGTTCAATCCATTAATAAAATTGAAGGTGCTTACTGTCCAAACCCCAAAGGAGCTTTTTATGTGGTTGCAAAATTGCCGATAAAAGATTCCGACCATTTCTGCCAATGGCTTCTCGAAGATTTTGCTTTTGAAAATCAAACAGTTATGTGTGCCCCAGCCAGTGGCTTTTATAGCACAAAAGGATATGGAAAAGATGAAATAAGAATTTCTTATGTTCTAAATACCGGCGACTTGCGTCAAAGTATGAAAATTCTCGAGGAAGCATTAAAAGTTTACCCCGGCAGAATTTAGGTTTATTTAAAATATTTTATGCTCAGGTAAACAACTTTATCTGAGCTTTTTTGTCTTAATAGTGTACCTTTACAAGTCAAATCAAAAACAAACAAAGTTCAAATTCGAAATATTATGAAACGATCCCTATTATTCATGTTTTTGTTTATTCTCTTTTTTAGCGGGAGTAATAGTACAAAAATCTTAGGCTATAAGCCTGTCTATGTTTCTGAAGCAGAAGCTAAAATCGTAAGTTTTGAAGCTGCCAGAGAATTAAAAAATCAAGGCAAGATTTACATCAAAGACAATTATATTTTTGTGGGAGATATAGGTCTTGGGGTGCATGTTTTCGACAATAGCAATCCTGCAAGCCCTCAAAAAATTGGCTTTTTGAAAATTTACGGAAACCACGATATTGCCATTAAAGGCAATTCGCTCTACGCAGATAATTATGAAGATTTAATTACTGTGGATATTTCGAATATTCAAGCTCCCGCTGTTACCAACAGAATTGCTGATATTTATCCTGTAGTGAACAGTATGTTCCCTCCCAATGTTCCCTATCAAACTTATTTTGAGTGTGTGGATCTGTCGAGAGGTTATGTGGTAGACTGGGTTCAGGCGGATCTGGATGATCCCAAATGTTATACTAATAATAATTATTTTTATGAATAGTCTGATTATGAAAAAGTTAATATATATTTTAATGGCATTTGCCAGTGTTTTGTTTTCTTGTTCCAAGAGTTCAGACAGCACCGAAACTCCCAACACCGATGGCTCAGGCCAGGGTGGAAGTATGGCAAAATTTAGTATTTCCGACAATTATTTGTTTGCAATAAACGAATATCAGCTCAAAGTTTACGACATTACAAATTCTGCACAGCCAGACTTATTGAGCACCGTAAATGTGGATTTTGGCATCGAAACAGTTTTTACTCTCGACGATTTTATATTTATCGGATCGGTCAATGGCATGCATATCTATGATATCTCCAATCCGTCGAATATTAAATACATGAGTTATTATGAGCATATTACAAGCTGCGACCCCGTTGTAGCCAACGATTCTCTGGCTTTTGTTACGCTCAACTCATCAAGCACCTGCAATTGGAACAATGGCGTTAACCGACTTGATATTCTCGACATCACCAATAAAACAAATCCTGTTTTATTGAAGAGTGTGAATATGAGCTCACCAAAGGGGCTTGGTCTTTACGAGAATTTTGTTTTTGTGTGCAACGGCACTTCGGGAGTCAAAATCTTCGATTATTCCAATCCGTCGTACCCGGTGCAGGTGTCTGCCATTCAGGGGATTGACGCCTACGATGTTATTATCAGAGGAAGTCATATGTTTCTAATTGGCACCGACGGACTGTTCCAGTACGAAATATCCGATGTTTATCACATTAACCTGATTAGTAATATTCTTTTTTAATTTATAGATATCAGTTTTGCTTGCCTCCCAAAAGCTTTTTTTTGGGAGGTATTTTTTTAATTGCCAGCCGTGGAAGCCCCAGCATGTTAAAAAAGCTTAATCCAGATTTTATTTGTAATATATAATTCTCGCTGCTGTTCTTGATACATAAGGCATTTGATAAAAGGTTAGGTGTTTTTTAACAAAATGCTCTTAAACTATTTTTGGAAATTTGACGTCAAATTTCTATATTTGTTAATCGGGTCATTATTTTCCCTAAAAAAATTAATAAAACATGCGCCAGCTAAAAATAAATAAATCAATAACCAATCGCGAAAATGCCTCGCTCGACAAGTATCTAACAGATATTGGTCGCGAAGAACTCATTACTGCCGAAGAGGAAGTAATGCTTGCTCAAAAAATAAGAGAAGGCGACGAACTAGCATTAGATCGGTTAGTGAAAGCCAATCTTCGGTTTGTGGTTTCTGTGTCAAAGCAATACCAAAATCAGGGTTTAAGTCTTCCCGATTTAATCAACGAAGGGAATGTGGGTTTGATTAAAGCTGCCCGCCGTTTCGACGAAACCAGAGGTTTTAAATTTATTTCCTATGCTGTTTGGTGGATTCGTCAATCTATTCTGCAGGCTTTGGCCGAGCAATCGCGAATTGTGCGCTTGCCTCTCAATCAGGTGGGATCCATCAATAAAATAAAGAAAACCATTTCGCAACTTGAGCAAGAATATAACCGCACCCCAAGTGAAGAAGAAATAGCCAAGCATTTGGATACCTCTGAGCTCAAAATAAATGCTGCAATGCGAATCTCGAGCCGATCGGTAAGTATCGATGCTCCTATCTCCTACGAAGACGATACCAGCATGGTCGATTTTTTAGCCAGCGACGATACCCCAACTTCCGATGATAATCTTCTCAAGGAGAGTCTCTTCAAAGAAATAGAACGAAGCCTTTCCACCCTCACCGAGAAAGAGCGGGAAGTGATAAATTTGTACTATGGAATAGGAATGAATCACGGCTTAACGTTGGATGAGATAGGCGATAAATTCGATTTAACACGCGAACGTGTGCGTCAAATCAAGGAGAAAGCCATCCGCCGACTCAAACATCCCTCGCGAAGCAAGCTGCTCAAATCGTATTTAGGACAATAGTATAAAGGGGATTTTTCCCCTTTTTTTATGACATTCTGTCAAAAAGGCTGAAAAGCAATGTTTTGTACTATTTTTGCTCTATGATGACCATGAATTCACAACAGGAAAAAAATATTTTGTTGCGTGCAGCTTTCTGGCCCTTTGTCATGGTGCTTATCATGTGGTTGGTAAAGCTTGTGGAAACACTGTTTCATTGGAAGTTTACTCAGGGTGGGGTTTATCCGTTGCATTGGGAAAGCCTGGGGGGCATTATTACCATGCCATTGATTCATGGTGACTGGGAGCATTTGCTTTCCAATACCACCCCATTTCTTTTCCTGGGAACCATGTTGTTCTATTTCTACCGCGAACTTGCCTGGAAGATTTTTGTGCTCGTTTGGCTTTTAACCGGACTTTGGCTTTGGCTTGGTGCCCACGAATCGTATCATATTGGAGCCAGTGGAGTGGTGTATGGTCTGGTCGCTTTTCTGTTTATGTCGGGCATTTTGCGTAATAACCGAAGATTGCTGACTCTTACTTTAATCGTCACTTTTCTTTACGGAAGTATGATTTGGGGCTTTTTCCCAGAGTTTTTCCCCGATAAAAATATCAGTTGGGAAGGGCACCTGTTTGGCTTTCTTTCCGGCCTTTTAGCCGCTGTGGCTTTCAGAAAACAGGGGCCAAAAGAAGATGAGTTTCAATGGGACGATACCGATGTGTCCGATGATGAAGATGCTTATTGGCGGTCGGATCAACCTACGGATAAAAAGTCGTTATCAGAAAATGCCCGCCCAACCCATATACAATATCACTATCGCGAAAAGTAAATTATGGATTATATCTTCTTAAAAATGAATCGGTTATAAATGAGCAAACCAAAAGCAGCGGCAAAGCCTATGGCTGCAACAACCATCCAGATTTGCGAAGGATTATAGATTTCCCACAAATAGTTGATGGTTTCCCGGTGATTCATTCCCAATTGAGTGGAGAGAAAATTTATTTCCTCGGTTTGGGTGAGACCCGATGGGATAGAAAAGTGATGTTTGTCGGCTTCCAATCTCACAAAGCTGACCAAATCGCCGGTTTTTTGATAAACGGGGCCGGAAACCAATCCGGCTAATATATTCCCCACAAACATAGGAATGAAGGAATAGCCCATGTACAATGCTTTCTTATCAGCAGGTGCAATACTACCAATATACTCTGTAATCTTGGGAGATGCCGTCATTTCACCAACCCCAAAAATAAACAAGGCCACCAGAATAAACAGCGGATTTTGGGTGATTAATGTCAGGCTAAGTCCAATAGTTGAGATGAGAAATCCACTCACCATTACCTTTAAAGCCTTCCACTGCATGATGATGCTGCTCACCAAAACCTGAAAAAGGATGATAAACAAAGCGTCGAAATTGGTGATAAACTCAGGATCCATCTGATTGCCACGGCTATAGGTTTCAGAAATAAATGGCATGGAGTTGCTGAAGAAACTGACCCAGGAAGAAGTATCTACCCATTGTTCGATAAAGACGGGCAATGTGAAAAACAGCTGCAGGTACATGGTCCAGAAACCCGCGGCAATCAATAGAAACAGCACGAATTTGAAATCGGCCATCACATGGATTATATTTCGAAAAATCGTTTGAAGGGTGATAATGAGCGAATCGGTATTTTCAATTTTGTCGGGCTCTTTGTAAAAAAGGAGCAGGATAAAATTAATGGAAATGATTCCCGCCGACAAATAAAACACCATTTCGTAGGAAGTATCTTTAAAAGCCAGGGTCAACAGGGGGCCGAAAAAAGAACCAATATTCACCATCATATAAAAGATACCAAAACCAATGGAGGCAGTTTCTTTGGTGGTGGTTTTGGAAACGGTTGCCGAAATGATGGGTTTAAAAAGAGCAGCCCCAACAGCCAGATATAAATAGCTGATAAACACTCCGGTAAAGGTGTCGAAAAGTGGAATAATTGCAAATGCCGATGCATAAATGATGAACGAAAGAAACAGCACTTTTTTATATCCCCATTTATCGGCAATGGCTCCGGTGATGATGGGGAGAAAGTAAAGAATGCCCGTTCCCACACCCATAATGATACCTTTTTGATTTTGGCTGAATTCCAATCCACCAAGTTCTCCCGATTTGGTGAGATAGTTGGCAAACAGCATAAAAAAGCCATACCACGCAAAACGCTCAAAAAGCTCAATGGTGTTTGCAATCCAAAATGTTCGCGGAAATCTGCTGAAAATTCCTGTCATCCTATTATATTATTGATAAACAGATGCTAAAGCACCTTTAATTTGAGAATATATTTGTTTTTAACAGGATGAGTGTTGTGAAAACAAAACTCTAAAAACCAGAAACTTATATTTTATGGAAGGGGATAATCAATTTCTACAAAGGTGCTGTCGCATTCCCAGTTGCAAGAAGTCGAATCCATTTCAATTAATTTGGAATCCACATAGATGCTTATGGAATAATCAGACGTATCGTTTTTGGTTTTTGCCGATAAATACAAATAATCTAAGCTCTTAGCTTCAAAACGAATCCAGAAGGTATCCTGAATATTTTCATATTGCTCGGTGGTTTTGTTGGCATAAGCCGGATTCTTATAGGTTATAGTGAACCGTTTGCCCTCGGGCAAATTGTTCTTTAACAAATATTCTACTTCGTAGGTTTGATATTGCTGATCGATATCGTTTTTGGAACAGGATAGTACAATCCCTAAAACGACAACAACGACTGCTAAAAGGCTGATTGCTTTCTTCATTTCAACTATTTATGTACCAAGCAAAGATAGTATTTGATTACCATTTGAGCAAACACCGGTATAAAAAATTTAAATCACTCCCGATTCCAATAAATCAATACTTTTGCGGCTTAAAAATCACGAAATGTTACTGAAAATTTACCCTGAAAATCCTTCACCAAAATTAATCAACACGGTGATTGAATGTCTGATGGACGGGGGTGTAATCATTTACCCGACCGATACAGTTTATGCTTTTGGATGTCATCCGAACAAGGCCAGAGCCATTGAGCGAATCAGTCAACTCAAGGGAATAAAAAAAAAAGAAGCGGATTTCTCTTTTATCTTCAGCGACTTGAGTCAGCTTTCGGCTTTCACCAAAACCTTTGATAAATCTGTGTTTAAACTCATGAAGCGGAATTTGCCCGGGCCGTTCACCTTTATTCTCGAAGCCAACAGCAGCATTCCTAAGATTTTCAACAACAAAAAGAAAACCATTGGAATCAGAATTCCCAACCACAGAGTTGCTTTGGAAATTGTGGACAAGCTCAATCATCCGCTTATCTCGTCGTCGGTGAATGATGAAGACAAAATACTCGAGTACAATACCGATGCGGAAATTCTTTACGACGATTTCAGTGACCGCGTTGATTTGGTAATCGATGGAGGCTATGGCGACAATCAGGCCAGCACAGTGGTAGATTGTGTGAATGGCGATTTCGAGATTCTCCGTCAGGGAAAAGGGATTTTAGAGTTTTAAGTAACCCCTGATCGCATTCCCAACTGATCGTTAAGCAATCACCAATTTCAGAATATAAGAGTTCCACTGATTTTAATATTTCTCTGCCGAATTCGCTGATAAACCCCTAATTGAATGGGTTTTGTTTCTATTTTTGAGCCTGAAAAAAATTAAAAATTAGCATATGTCAAAAAGAACAATTGTAACCTTGCCCGGCGATGGAATCGGAAAGGTTGTACTGGATGAAACCCTAAGAGTATTGGAATCAGCCGGCTTTGAAGCCGACTATATTGAAGGCGATATAGGATGGGAATTCTGGAGGAAAGAAGGCAATCCGCTGCCCCAAAGAACCATCGATTTAATCGAGAAATACAAAGTCGCTCTGTTTGGTGCCATCACTTCCAAACCAAAAGATGCAGCCTTCGACGAGTTGGCTCCGGAGCTCAAAACAAAAGGATTGGTTTATAGCAGCCCCATAGTTGGTCTTCGTCAGCATTTTGGTCTCGATATTTGTTTGCGTCCCTGCAAATCTTATATCGGCAACCCGCTGAATTTTGTTCGTCGCGGACAAGGCACTACCATTGAAGAGCCTGCCGTTGATGTGGCCATCTTCCGCCAAAACACCGAAGGATTGTATGGTGGCGTTGAGTGGAGCAATCCACCGGTTCAGGTTTACGAAGCCATGATGACACACCCCAAATTTGTTCAGAATTTTGGAGCAACCCCCAAAGAAGAAATTTCCATCTCTACCCGTATCTTCACCAAAAGAGCGACCGAGAGAATTTTGAGAGCCGCTTTTGAACATGCCAATAAATATGGCTATAAATCGGTTACCGTTTGCGAGAAACCCAATGTAATTCGCGAAACCAGCGGTATGATGTATAAAATGGCGCAACAAATGCAAAAAGCCGATTATTCGCATATCGAATTGTGGAATACCAATATTGATGCTCAAATGATGTGGCTTACAAAAAATCCTGAGGATTACGGAGTTATAGTAGCTGGAAATATGTTTGGCGATATTGTTTCCGATGGTTTTGCCGGTTTAATTGGTGGATTGGGTTTTGCAGCTTCAGCTCAAATGAACCCCGACAATGGAATAGGTGTTTTTGAACCTACCCACGGATCGGCTCCTAAATATGCTGAATATGAAGTTTCTATAGTGAACCCAATCGCCATGATTGAATCGGCCTGCATGATGCTTGATTTTGTTGAAGAACAGGAAAAAGCTAAGAAAATAAGAAAAGCCGTTGCCGAAGTTATTGCCGAAGGTAAAGTTCGTACCTACGATATGATGAAAATGCGCGGAACAGCCAAAGTAGTGAACGAAGGCGCCGCCAGTACCCGCCAAATGGCCGATGCCATCATTGCTAAACTCTAATCGGAAATTCATTCAAAATGACTATGGAAAACCAGGTATATGTTTTGTGGCCCGAGCTCAATTGGATTGAGAACGAGACTTTGCGCGATCAGACCGCCAAAACCTGGGAGCTGGCGCTTCAAAGAAGTGTGCTAACCCCCGATGATTTGAATAGAATTCCTTTCACTTTGCTTTGTGGCCCCGATTTAAAAGTCACCTTTATGGATCACAAACGCTCAGTGGTTCATATTGCACGCGATGCCGGACAAAAAATCAATGATATGTATCACGGGGAGCTCACCTGCGACATGGATGTGCTCATTGCCGGTGCTATTTTGGCCGATGTGGGAAAATTGCTTGAATATGAGCTCGATGCCAACGGAAAAGCCGTTCAGGGGAATTATGGCAAATATGTTCGCCATCCTTTTTCGGGCGTATCTTTGGCCGAAGAATGTGGAGTTCCTGCGGAGGTATGTCATATCATTGCAGCCCATGCCGACGAAGGAAATATGATTAAAAGAACCACCGAAGCCTATGTGGTTCATCATTCCGACTTCATGACTTTTCTGCCTTTCAAAGAAAGACTAATCATAAAAAAATAAAATGAACCAGATAGAGAGATAGCAGGCTTTTGGGCTTGCTGTCTCTTTTTTTAATAATTCCCCACATGGATTTGTTGTTTTTAGCTCTTGCTCCAGTCATTGTTATCCTTGTCTATATTTATGTTCGCGATAAATATGAGAAGGAACCGGTTGGTTTGCTCCTTAAAACTCTTTTAGCTGGTGCTATTATTACCCTTCCCATAATTGTGGTCGAAGAATTATTAATGACATTTTATCCGCTTTTTACCGGATATATTCAAGTGGCTTACCGGGCTTTTGTGGTTGCGGCTTTCACCGAGGAATTGTTTAAGTTTTTGGTGCTTTATTTGTTAATTCGTCGCAGCCCATACTTCAATGAGCGATTCGATGGAATAGTCTACGCTGTTTTTGTATCGTTGGGTTTTGCTGCGGTTGAAAATATTCTCTATGTTAGCTCGGGTGGAGCTTCGGTGGGGTATAGCCGTTCGCTGACTGCTGTTCCGGCCCATGCACTTTTTGGGGTGGTCATGGGATTCTACTTTGGGAAGTCACTTTTCATTGCAAAGACACGTTATCTCGTTCTCGCTCTGGTGATGCCCATTTTTTTTCACGGGGTTTACGACTTTATTCTTATGTCGCAAAATTTCCTGCTTCTGCTTTTATTCATCCCGTTTCTTATTTATTTATGGATAAATGGTTTTCGAAAAATCAATTATCTTTCCGACAAATCGATATTTAAAAAGTAATTAAATTGATATAACCTATGAATCTAATTGAGAAAATTATTGCCAATCACTCCAAATACGACCAGGTAAAACCAGGCGATATTGTTGATATTGAAATAGATGCCCGAGCTGCCCGTGATTTTGGTGGCCCCAATGTTGTTAAAACTATGGAAACCAACAATCTAAAGGTAGATGATCCATCAAAAACCTTTTTTACCTTCGATACCAATCCAACGGGTTCCGATCAAAAATATGCAGTGAACCAGCAAGTTGTGCGGGTTTGGGCTCGTAAACATGGTATTAAAGTCTACGATATCGACCATGGAATTGGAACCCATACCATGATAAACGAAGGCATTGTATATCCGGGCGCAACCGCCGTAACCACCGATTCTCATGCCAATATTTTAGGGGCCATTGGTGCTTTTGGCCAGGGAATGGGCGATCAGGATATTGCAGCGGCTTTCAACAGGGGAATGGTTTGGTTTAAAGTCCCTGAATCTGTTAAACTCAATGTTACAGGCACGCTTCCTGCTCATATCACAGCCAAGGATTTTGTTTTAAACCTGCTGAATATATTCGGAGCCAACGATTTGCTGGGATTTTCGGTGGAGCTTTATGGCGATGTCATCGACCGTTTTAACTTGTCCGACCGCATAACCATAGCCAGTATGGGAACCGAGATGGGAGCCATTATTCTCCTTTTCACACCCACCGAAGAAATAATGAAATATGCCGAAGAGAAAGCCGGTCGTAAGTTGAATCCTATTTGTGCCGATAGCGATGCTCAGTATGCCCAGGTTCATCATATTGATGTTTCAAATTTTGTGCCCATGGTAAGTCGTCCGGGCGCTCCACACGATACTGTGGAAATACCTGTGGGCGACAAAATAAAAATTGACAGTGCTTTTGTGGGAAGTTGCACCAATGGCCGAATAGAAGATATGCGTGCTTTGGCCAATATCCTTAAAGGACGCAAAGTAGCGCCAGGCGTGGTGTTGAAAATTGTTCCAGCCACCGATGATGTTTGGGTGCAATGTATGGAAGAAGGACTGTTCCGCATTTTTAAAGATGCAGGGGCTATGGTTTCCAATGCCGGTTGTGCCGGTTGTGCAGCCGGACAAGTGGGTCAGAATGGCCCGGGCGAGGTAACTATTTCCACCGGTAACAGAAACTTCCCCGGTAAACAAGGAAAAGGAGCTGTTTATCTGGCATCCCCCGAATCGGTAGCTGCCAGTGCTTTGGCCGGCTATATTACCGATGCAGCCCATATTCCCGATGAACCCATGACTTTTGTGACAGGAAATGCAATCGTAAAAAATGCAGAAACTGCACAAAATCAAGCCATTGCTGATGATAAACCCACCGTTGTTCAGGGAAGAGTTTGGTATATTGACGAAGACAATATCGACACCGACATGATTTTCCATAACCGCTATTTAGCCATCACCGACATTAAGGACATGGGGCAATACACTTTCGACAATCTGAAAGGTTATGAGGATTTTAGCAAAAAAGCCAAAGCTGGTGATATTGTGGTGGTAGCTAAAAACTTTGGAAGCGGCAGTTCGCGTCAACAGGCTGTTGATTGCTTTATTTCGCTTGGAATTCAGGCTGTTATTGCCGAATCGTTTGGAGCTATTTATGAACGAAACGCCATCAATGCGGCGTTCCCCATCATGACCTATCCATCACTCGAAGGTTTGAAACTTGAGACTGGCGATTCCATAAAAGTGGATTTTAACTTAGGGATGATAGAAAACCTTACCAAAGGAACTACCATTTCGGGCGATCCATTCTCCGAAGTACAATTGGAAATCTATCAAAAAGGCGGATTGTTTTAGTTCGAAAAAATCTAAAGAAAAAAGCTGCTCATTATGTTGAGCAGCTTTTTTTATTGCCTGTAAACAAAGGCGTTTATGTTCATCCCGGCGCCCACCGAGGCGAATAAAAGAATATCGTTCTCGTTGATTTCGTGACCGTCACATTCGCCTTTCAAAATGGTATCGTATAAAGTTGGAATGGTAGCAACGGAGCTGTTTCCCAAAAACTGAATGCTCAATGGCATAATTCCTTCGGGGCTTTGCAAGTGGTTGAGCCGATAAAGCCTTTTTACAATAGCTTCATCCATTTTTTCGTTGGCCTGATGAATGAGAATTTTATTGACCTGATCCAGATTGATTTGGGCTTTATCCAAGGCAGCCTGCATGGCAGTTGGAACTTTGGAAATAGCATATTCATAAATTTTCCGGCCATGCATTTTAATGTATCTGATTTTTGAGTCTTCCAGCGGTTTGTTCGATTCTCCCAGAAACAAATAATAGGCTTCTTCATAAGTATCGGTACGAACTGCAGAGGATAAAATCCCCCTTTTTTCTTCTTCCATAACACCTTCCACAATACAAGCTCCGGCGCCATCGCTGTAAATCATGGTATCGCGGTCGTAGGGATCAACAACACGGCTTAATGCTTCGGAGCCAATCACGAGAAAACGCTTACCCAATCCGGCTTTAATATAGGCATCGGCTTGCAGAACCCCCTGAATCCAACCGGGGCAACCAAAAAGAACATCGTAGGCCACACATTCCGGATTCTTTATCTTGAGTGAGTGCTTAACCCGTGAAGCTAAGCTGGGGACGTTATCGGTTTGAATGGTGCCTTCAATCACATCGCCAAAATTGTGGGCCACAATAATCTGGTCAATGGTTTCGGGGTCAATATCCGCATTTTTAATGGCTTTTTCAGCGGCAATAAAAGCAATATCCGATACAGTTTGGTGGTCGTTGAGATATCTTCTTTCGCTTATTCCGGTTATTTCGTTGAATTTTCGAATGATATTTTCGCCGGAATCGTCGAGTTTTTCTTTGTTGGCATCGTAAAAATCCTGATTTATAAAGTCCACATTTTTAATGACTTTAGTAGGAATATAGCTTCCAGTTCCCTTGATTATGGTGTTCAAATAGGCCATAAATTAAATTTTTCAGTTTTGGGGGCTAAAGTAACTTAATTATTCATTTGGCAGAATTGTTTGTGCTTGTCAATTAATTTTAAGGTAAAATCAATTCAGTATTTTATTATGACTGAATAATTTGAGGTGATAAAAAAATGAAATGGCTGTGTAGGAATATGCACTATGATTAAAAATAAAAATTATAATGGAAGTATTTATTCCACTAATAATTTCTGTCTCAATTGTAGTTCAGTGCCTGAATAGAGCTCAATCAAATAGAACCCACCTTCTAACTCGTTGACCTGGAAAGTATTTCGACCCTGGAGTTCAACTTGCTCCATTAGTCTTCCCTGAACATCATAAATTTTAACCAAATTATCCAAAACAGGGGAGTCAATCCGCACAAATGAAGTAGCAGGGTTGGGATAAATGCGGATTTCCGGATTTGATGATTCTCCAATTCCGATTCCCGATGGACATGAAAAATCAAGTGGAGTGCCCCATTCCTCATAAGGAGTTTTGTAGTAGACTATTTGGTCGCCTTGGTATTCTTCGCCCCGGTAGTAAGTAATATTGCCAAGTTCATTAATAAATCTGAGCCCGGGAGTTTGTGAATGTGATAATTGGTCATCGGGTTTTATCCACCATTATAAAATACTATCCATTTCGTATTCCGATACTTTATAATAAACATCATAATCGAAATAGGGCATATAAAAGCTTTCTTCGATTCCTGTACCATAGTTTGTTGCCCGCCTAAATCCATTTTGCCCGCTGATGTCAAAGCTGTCCAGAACTTGATTGAGTATTGATTTATAATGATATAATTCAGTTACTTCTTCGGTATAGGCGGTGTCATAATGATGATCGTAAATATGAACACATTTTGTAAAGGAATAAGTAATATAAGGAGAGTTTATCACTTTGTCTGTAACAGTTTTTTTAATCTCAAAGAAGAAGAAGTCAAAGAAGAAGTCATTAGCAAAAATACCTTCGTATGTAAAATGGATTTCAGTGCCAATTTCTAAGCTTGTTGTTATTTTATCAAATCTGGGTTTTATCCCAATGGTTTCTGTGGAAGTTTGTAATGCTGTTAATTTACGTAATTTAAAGGGATTGCAGTAATATTTATAATGGATTCCCCTGAATTCATCCATTCGAAAAAATTCCATGTATCCAAATTCCTTCGATACTCTAAGCTCTTTCAGGTGCAGCGCATGATCGGTTAAAGGATTGCCCGAAAAATCCTTTACCTGAAGTTGAAGAATAGCAAAATCCCCAATATAACCTGGCATTATTTCTTCTGAAGCCAGACCAGTATATTGGCCGGTGATTTGGGTTCCTAAATCATCGGAATAAACAACCCGGGGTTCAAAATCATCAAAAGGAATGAAAAATAGCGAAAAGCCCCGGGAATTAAAAAACCGGGTGTCTCCATTAGATGCAATGTAGATGGAATCACCAAGTATTGATGTATTGGGATTGATAGATCCTTTTCCAAAGGATATAAATTCTGCTGTGGGAACGGGATAGCACATAATACCATTGCTTAAATTGGTAATATGGCTTATTTTATAGGAATATGTTCCATAATAAAATACCCCATCGGTTTTAATTAATTCGTAATTTTTTGAAAACACCGATAAACCTATCAGGCTGAACAAGGCGACAATAAATACATTTTTCATAAAAAGGGAATTAAGCAATTGTGCCGCTAATTTGGCTGCTTTTATGAAGTAAAACTATCAGTTGCATAAAATAATATTTATTATTTACCAGTGATATATATTTTCTTTACTTTTAAATAAATATTTTGAACGATGAAAAAACTAATATTCCTCACCTTCATCACTTTGTCAATGGGGCTTTGGGCTCAGGATTTCGATATTTACAAACGAATTACCGACGACAAGGTGAAGATTCCCGCTGTATACTCATCCACGGAGTTGAACGAATTTCAATTGTTATCGCGCGATGCCCGAATGATGGATATGGCCTACGCTATGATAGTTCCAGGGTATGTACATTTTAAAGCTAAAGAGCATAACACCGGCTATTATTTGCTTACCGGCAGGTTGATTGGTTTTGCCGGCACGGCCTACAGCTATTATAAGCTTGAGAAACAAGGAGAAACTATTTTTGGCATTCTCAATAATAAACCCGAAGTCCCCGAAGTTAAAACCTATAAATATATTGGTGCTGCCTCGGTGGCATTGGTATTTTTCACCTATTTCTACGACTGGATTCACGGGAAAGTAGTATTGGAGAAAAAGCAGGAAATCATACGCTATAAGTATGGATTTAAACTTCAGATGGAAGGAGATGGTGGGGTGAGTCTTCATAAACGTGTTTATCCATCATTTGGTGTATCTTATTCATTTTAAAGGAATTAATTATGAAAAATATATTTGTTTTGCTGTTGGGCTTATTCTTCGTTTCAAACCTGATGGCGCAATTCAGTCTTGAGACTGAGCTACAATATTTACAACATATAAATCCCCAGAACAGAGTGGATTTGATTAAGAACAATTTGCCCAATGCCGAAGGTATGGTGGAACAGATTTTACAAAACCCCACGCCATTTTCACAGAAATCGGCGTCCATATTTATTACAGAGCTTGCCTATTCCTATTTATTGACCGATAAGCCCGAAGCAGCCCTACATCGATTGTTGCTTCAACGCTGCCTGTTTCCTTTCGATTCGCTCGATGCCTATTCTCATGGCTTGTTCGAGGAGGTTTGTTTGCGCAGCGGATTGGGATTTGACCAGGTTCAGCCGCTGTGGAAAAATTCTTCGGCTGTTCAGGAATTCAACTTTGACCAACAACTCCTGTTAAGTATAAAGCTAACAGTGTCGCTATATTTAAAGGAAATGGAACCCTATATTTTGCAGTCGGCTCAGGTATTCAAAAGTCGCAATAACATGAGCCCCTTATGGCTCGATGAATGGTTGTATTTTAGCAAGATACGGATTCGCGAAAAGCAAAAAGTGTTGCTGATAGATTTGGAGAAAAACTATGCAGGAAAAGTGGATATTTCGACCATCGAAAGCGACAAACTCCGCAAAAAAGCGTATCGAAAAAGCATCAGGTATTATTTGAAATCAAACTCATTTCATGGTGCTGGTGAATTGATTGGTTCCTATGAAATTGAAAATCAAAATGTTTTGGAGAGCTTCGATTTGTGTTTCAAAAAATTTAGGTTGCTGGTTCGCTGGTAGACGAGAAGTTTTTAGTCCACAAGATTTTTAACAATCTCCCTGATGGATTTGATTTGATGGATATGTTCGATGCCCGGACCAGCCACCCAATAGGTTTTGTAGGTACTTTTAAAAGCAGCTTTTTCAATGGCTTTCATTCCTTTCACAGCAACAAACATTTTGATTATTTTTTTCAAGCTTTTGTGTTTCAGCATCATCCGTTGTAGAAAACCAGCTTTGGTTCCAATTTTCTGAACATAGGGTGTATTGATTACGGTTAGGGGAGAGCCCGACAAATTGCCGGTCATCACCACATCTTTGGCGCCATAGTCAATGAGTGCCTGTTTATAGTCCTGACTTACAGGAGCTTCGTGCGAAGCGATAAATACTGTGCCCACCGAAACTCCGTCGACGCCCAATGCCATTAGTTTTTGATAAGATTCCTTGTTACTGACTCCCCCGGCTCCAATTACAGGAATCTGAAATTTTGCTTTCAAGGCCGGAATTAGTCTTTCGGCAGGTTGACCACCGGCATGTCCGCCAGCTTCGCGGGTTACGGCAATAAGAGCATCGGCGCCCAAATCTACAACTTTTTGCGCGTAAACTGCATCCACTACATCGCAAAATACTTTGATTCCCAAAGGTTTGCACAGTTCAATAACTTCCTTAGGGCTTCCCAGCGAGGTGATAATAAAATCCACTTTTTTCTCCACACAGGTTTGAAGTTGAGCCTTATATTTTATGTTCGATTTATTTACAATTAGGTTTACTCCAAAAGGCTTTTTGGTAGCAGCTCTAATCTCATCAATAGCTTTCCTGAAATCTTCGTCGGTTCGGTAATTGAGTGCCGGAAATGCGGCGGTAATACCACTTTCAAGTGCAGCGATTATCATTTTAGTGTTCGATATCAAGAACATGGGAGCCATGATGATGGGGTGTTCAATGTTGAACATCTCAATAAGACGTGTCTTCATATTTGGTTTTTTGGATTTCAAAAATATAAAAAAATACTATGCATGCATAGTTTATTTCTGTTAATTCCAAGTAAATGAAACGGGAAAGGTGATAGCATTTTAAAAATCCACTATTTTAGCACCCATAATATTAAAACCAAATCAATGCGACGATTGTATATTTTCCTGTTTCTCTTCCTGATGGTGGAATTGGCTCAGGCTCAGATTAGTTATGGTGGAAAGCCATATAGTTTTGGCAATAGTGAATTAAAAACCGGAATTGAATATAAAATTATGCCCGAAGTGGACGTGGAGAAGCTTCTTTTTGAAGATGCTTTAGATGAGTCGAATCCGGAAATTCCGTGGCGTTTTGGCTTCGATATGCCTGTTAATTATAGCCTGGAGAATTCTGGAACCTGGGAATCGCTTCCAAATGGTGACAGACTCTGGAGATTGGAAATTATATCCTATGGGGCCTTGTCCATCAATCTGATATTTAGCCAATATTATATGCCTGAAGGAGCCGGTTTTTTTGTTTACAACAAGCAGAAAACCCATGTTCTGGGGAGTTTTAATAAGAACAACCACAATCCCGATGGTGGATTTGCCACGGCGCCCACGGTAGGCGAGAGTTGTATTTTAGAGTATTACGAGCCGGCTGCGGTTTTGGGTCAGGGATTGTTGGAAGTTAGCTATGTAATTCATGGCTACAAAGATATCTATAGCAACACTGACAAGGGATTTGGTAGCTCCGGTGCCTGCAATGTGAATGTCAACTGCCCGGAAGGCGACGACTGGCAAAACGAAAAACGTGGCGTAGCCATGATTTTATTGGCCAATAATGCCAGAAAATGTACCGGCTCACTCATCAACAACACAGCTCAGGATGGAACACCTTATTTTCTAACAGCATCCCATTGTCAGGGAGGAGAAAATACCTGGATTATTATGTTCAATTACGAAAGCCCTGGTTGCGACAATGTGGATGGGCCTACCAATCAGTCTGTACAATATACCACGCTTCGCGCCAGCAACACAGCATCTGATGTTTGTCTGGTTGAACTTTCTCAGGTACCACCTGTGGAATACAACGTATATTATAATGGATGGAACAGGTCAGACAATCCCTTTATAAATACCACCTGTATTCACCACCCCAGCGGCGATATTAAAAAAATCACCTTCGATTATGATACCTGCGTTTCCGATCAGTATTATGGAAATCAGGGGGTTGAGAACAGCCATTGGAGAATAAATGTTTGGGATTTGGGAACCACTGAGCCAGGCTCATCCGGATCCCCCTTGTATAACAGTCAAAAGCAGATTATTGGCCAGTTGCATGGTGGTTACGCCAGTTGCACCTCCTTAACCGCCGATTGGTTTGGCAAATTTTCCACCAGCTGGGATTACACACCAACGCCCAATTACAGTCTCTCCAGCTGGTTGGATCCCCTGAATTCAGGGGTGACCTCGTTGGAAGGATTGGATTCGGGATTGAGCACTTTTGCCAATAATGCCTCTATTCCATTTGCCATTGAACCTATCAACCAATATGCTGGTCCTTCAACAGTTCGGCCCACTTTTGTCATTAGGAATATGGGCAATAATCCATTAACAACACTCAATGTAAAATACAAAATTGACGAAGGCGAATTTATTGAAACAATCTGGACAGGTAACCTGGCAACTTACGACACAGCTCAGGTAAAATTTCCAGCCATCGAAATCACCTATGGTCAATTTACATTTCTGGCAGTTAGTTCCATGCCCAACGGACAACCCGATGAATTCCCTGAAAATGATACCTTATCAATCAATGTAAGTGTTGATTTGGACTATGACATAGAGCTCACCGAAATCATTTCGCCCAATGGAATCAATTGTAATGGGGATACTTTAGATACAAAATTCATTATTAAAAACATTGGATTTGAATCAGTTAGTAATATTGTGGCCATGATAAAAATCGATAACCAGATTCCGGAAATTATTGAACTGGACGGAAGTTTAGCGTCTGGAGCTTTAAGATATGTAGTTCTTGATCCTATAGGGCTCGATGCGCAATGGCATAGCCTGAGTATCGCTGTTAATGTGGATGGCCTTAATGACCAAAATCCAAGCAATAATACATCGTCGGTGTATTTCAACTCCTATGGGAACAATATCCGCTTGTCGATTACTACCGATAATAATGGTTCTGAAAACAGCTGGAAATTAAGCTCAACCGAAGGGGAGCTTATATCATCAGGCTCAAATTATCCAAGCAATGTAAATACCAAGGAATCCATTTGTTTGGCCTCGGGATGTTATAAATTCACCATGTACGACAGTGGAGGCAACGGAATCCAAAATGCCGAGGGTTTTTCATTAGAGAACCTGAACACTCAAATGCTATTATATCAGGCAACCACTTTTGGCGATAGTTTGACAACATATTTTTGCATCAGCCATGAGCTTTCCTGTAATTTTACTCTGGAATCGGTGAATGCATGTACGAATTCCGATGTGGCATACATCAACAAGAGTACCGCTGCAGATTACTATTCCTGGTTTTTTGAGGGCGGATTTCCTGTGGCGAGTAATTTAGCCAGTCCGGTAATTCAATACAGAAGCCCCGGAGTTTTCGATGTGAAATTAATTGCCTGGCAAGGAAATACCCAAATTGAAGCCCTAAAGGAAGATTATATAACAGTGGTTACTTGCTCAGGTACGGAAGAAGTGTCTCATAAAAATTTCAGTATTTACCCAAACCCCACTACTGGTCGCTTTTCAGTAAAAATGGAGCCGGGAACTCCCTTTACCGAAGTTTCTATTTATGGTTTGGCCGGGAATCTTATTTTCTCTCAATTATTGGAACCCTTTGGAACAACCAATTTTGAGTTGGACCTCGCGCCCGGACTTTATACTGTGGAGTTTAGATCGGGACAATTGACAGAGCAACAGTTGCTTATGATAAACAAATAACCTTATGATTGGATTTCTAAAACCAAAAAGTGCACAGATTTCTTTGCCCGATGAACAAATAGACAAAGAGTATAAAAAGCTCAGATGGCGTGTGTTTTTAGGAATTTTTATAGGTTATGCATCGTATTATCTGGTGCGTAAGAATTTTTCGCTCATCATGCCCGATCTTATTGAGCAGGGCTATACCAAAGCGCAGTTGGGTTGGGTTCTTTCGGCCATCAGTGTTTCTTACGGAATAAGCAAATTCATCATGGGTGGAATCAGCGACCGCAGCAATTCCAAGATTTTTCTAAGTCTTGGTTTGATTCTATCCGCCATTACTATGATAGCTATGGGGCTTATTCCAGCCCTCACCAGCTCGGCTATAATTATGTTTATCGTTTTGTTTTTCAATGGCTGGTTTCAGGGAATGGGATGGCCAGCCTGCGGACGAACCATGGTTCATTGGTTTTCGGTGAGTGAAAGGGGAACAAAAATGTCGGTTTGGAATATTGCACACAATATAGGCGGTGGTTTAATAGGCCCATTGGCCATTTTAGGGATTGCAATCTTTGGCGACTGGCAAAGCGCTTTGTATTTTCCAGCCATAATTGCTTTAATTATTGCCGTTGGAATTTATTTCATTATGCAGGATACCCCACAAAGTTGTGGATTGCCTTCCATTGAGAAATGGAAGAACGAATATCCGGCTGATTACCATCCCGAGAAATCGGAACAGGAGCTCACCGCCCGCGAAATATTTTTTAAATATGTTTTTAGCAATAGGTTCTTATGGTATATCGCTCTGGCCAATGCCTTTGTATACCTCATTAGATATGGTGTGCTTGACTGGGCGCCAACCTATCTCAAGGAAACACGCAATCTGGACTTGTCAACCAGTGGCTGGGCTTATTTTCTTTATGAATATGCAGGTATTCCGGGAACACTTTTAGCGGGATGGCTCAGTGATAAAGCATTCAAAGGACAACGCGCTCAGGTGAGCATAATTTATATGGCTTTTGTTCTGTTATTTGTATTCGCCTATTGGTTTGCCCAATCCATGTGGCTTATCAATCTTTCGCTCATTGCCATTGGGTTCCTCATTTATGGTCCGGTGATGCTCATTGGAGTTCACGCTTTGGATTTATCCCCCAAAAAAGCAGCGGGAACAGCAGCCGGTTTCACAGGGTTGTTTGGATATTTGGGTGGAGCGCTGTTTGCAAATATTGCCATGGGGCATATTGTCGATCTGTTTGGCTGGGATGGTGGTTTTTATGTGTTGATTCTGGCTTCTGTCATCTCCATCCTGTTATTAACCCTAACCATCAATTTAAAGACAAAAGCATCCAAATAAATCATGAACTATGAAAACAACGGTCTTTTTAATCCTGATGACATCCATTTTCATGTCTTGCAAAATGAACACGTCGAAACAAGAGATATTCATTCCCCGTGATATTGTTATTGCCCACCGCGGAACAACGTATTGGGCACCCGAAGAAACCGAGGCAGCCTACCGCTGGGCTCGCGAAATAGGAGCTGATTATCTCGAAGTGGATATTCAAAGAACCAAAGATGGAGTGCTGATTGCCCTTCATGACGAAAATCTAACCAGAACCACCAATATATCAACCATTTATCCGGAAATGGCCAAGGTGGCAGTTTCCGACTTCACCCTGGAAGAGCTTCTGAAATTGGATGCTGGAAGCTGGTTTAACGAAAAAAATCCGGAGCAGGCACAAATCGAATTCTCGGCCATGGCACCCGTTGTTGCAATCTCTTCTATTCCACTTTATTTCGACAATAGCGGTAAATCGGTTAACAGTCCCAACTTGATAAGTCCGGCCTATATTGGTGGTTATCAGGGGGTTTTGGTTCTTGAAGACGTTATGCGAATTGCTCAGGGATATCGAATAGCAAAACGTGAAAATGGAGAGCGACTCTATGAGAAACTCACCAAAAATGGCAAAACTGAGTATGTATTTTATTATGTTCAGGATTCTGCATATTCAGGCCATAAGCCAGGCATTTATATCGAAACTAAGGAGCCAGGACTTTTTCCGGAAATCGAGAAAGATTTGTTTAACGAGCTTACACGATTGGGCTGGAATAACATAACACATCCGGTGAGTGATACTTTGGTGCGAAAGGATGGCAAAGTGAATGTGGGAGAAACCTCGGCGCGGATTATGCTTCAAACCTTTTCGCCCGAAAGTTTGAAAAAACTAAATAAACTTTTTCATGGGAAAATCCCCACCACCTTTTTGCTTTGGCTGGGCGATTATAAATTGGTTGAGAACAATATTACCTATTATTTCGAAAACCTTAAATGGGCCAAAGACCATGGAGCACACATCATTGGGCCAAGTATTTCGGGCGAACCCAACAACTATGCCGACTTGCTTAACGACGAAAACTATCGATGGATACGAAGCCGGAATTTTCTCATTCATCCCTACAGTTTCGATTCCAATTGGCAAATGATTCAATATGGTTCACGATGCGATGGAATGTTCACCAACAGAGCCGATTTAACGCTGGAGTATTACCGAAATCAAGCCCCCAGATAACAGTTTGCAGGCAAACCCTAAATTGGTCGTCCCACATCTTACAATAATCTTGCATTAATTAAAAAACTCGTATATATTTGCAATTAAGATTTGGTTAATTTGGTTTATGAAAGATGCAAGCACACTGATTTCGGGTATCTACTATAAAGTCAAACTGCTCGTTGATCATAATAAAAGGTTAACATTAGAAATCGAGAGTTTAAAACATCAAAATCTAAAGCTGAAGAACGAGCTGATAAGTCAGGATGAGTTATTGCAAAAGCTACAGATGGAGTTTGATGAATTAAAAATAAATAAAACCATTGGTTCGGATGAAGACAGGGAAAAAAACCTTGTGGTCATTGATGAGTTGGTGCGGAGAATTGACAAAAGTTTAAATCTTTTAAATAAATAGTCTGATGGTTGAGCATTATATCAAGGTTACCATAGCAAACAGACCTTACAGACTAAAAATAGAATCAGAAGAAGATGAAGAAGTTATTCGTAAATCGGCAGAGCATATCGGGAAATTGATTAGTGAATACAGCAGTAAATATCACTACAACGATTTTCAGGATTTATTAGCCATGATTTCCTTGCATTTAGCGAATAATAGTTTATCTTTACAATCGCAAATCGACTACAGAGACGGAAAGCTCATAGGAAATTTGCAGGAAATTGATGAGTTTTTAAATGCTCAGGAGATATAAAAGATTAAAACATAGTTCTTTGAAAAAATATTCCGCATAATTTCTTATGTATGTAAATTCAACATTACTACAATTAGGGATAAGCTCTATAAAGGTAATTAGAACAGGCCTCAACCCGTCAAAGGGTATCGGTTTTCCGGTCAGTGGACGTTCGAGGCACCAGGCAGCCCTATAAATGAAAATAAAGGGGTTTACAACTCCGGGAATTATGCGGTTTTTTTCTTTTTTTACCGCCCATTACATTGCCCGAACTACTTATAAAACATTAAATTATGACTGTGATATTGTACGCAGTTTTCTTAGTAATAGGTGCCGGTCTGGGCTTTTTTATGGCCACTATAGTGGTTAGAAAAGCCGTTGAAAAGAAAAGCATCCATCTGCTGCAGGAAGCTGAAGAAAAAGGCGAAGTAATCAAGAAAGAAAAGATACTTCAGGCCAAAGAAAAGTTTTTACAACTAAAAACTGAACACGAAAGCATTATTCAAGGAAAAAATAGTGCCATCAACAAGGCCGAATCCAGAATAAAGCAAAAAGAAAATTCCATTAATCAAAGGCTCGAAGACCTCAACAAGAAAAATCAGGAGGTAAAAGTTATCCGCGAAAATCTTAGCCAGCAATTGCAAATTGTTCAGGCCAAAGATGAGAATCTCGAAAAAATGATTCAATCTCAAATCCAACAACTTGAAGCCATTTCTGGTTTAAGTACCGCCGATGCCAAAGTTCAACTTATCGAAAAAATTAAGGATGAAGCCAAAGCAAATGCCATGGTTTATGTGAACGATATCATTGAAGAAGCCAAGCTTTCTGCTGACCAGGAAGCAAAGAAAATCGTGATTGAATCCATTCAGCGAACCGCAGCCGAGCACGCCATCGAAAACAGCGTTTCTGTATTCCCCCTCGAAAGCGATGAAGTAAAAGGACGTATCATTGGTCGCGAAGGACGAAATATCAGGGCACTGGAAGCTCTTACCGGTATCGAAATCATTATCGACGACTCTCCGGATGCCATCATTCTCTCGGGCTTCGACCCCGTACGCCGCGAAGTGGCTCGCCTTTCGCTGCAAAAACTGGTTACCGATGGTCGTATTCACCCCGCCCGCATCGAAGAAGTCGTTACCAAAACGAAAAAACAATTAGAAAAAGACATTATCGAAACCGGAAAACGAACATTAATTGATTTGGGAATTCACAACATGCATCCCGAATTGATGCGTATGGTGGGCAGGATGAAATATCGTTCCAGCTATGGACAGAATCTACTTCAGCACAGCCGCGAAGTTGCCAATCTATGTGCCACCATGGCCAGTGAGCTCGGTTTGGATCCTAAAAAAGCCAAACGTGCAGGATTGCTTCACGATATAGGCAAAGTGCCTGATAATGAGCCTGAATTGCCCCATGCACTTTTGGGTGGTAAATTGGCCGAAAAGTATAAAGAGAGCGACGATGTGGTGAATGCCATTGCATCGCACCACGATGAAATAGAGATGACCAGCCTACTTTCGCCCATTGTTCAGGTTTGTGATGCCATTTCGGGTGCAAGACCAGGTGCTCGCCGCGAAGTGGTAGAAGCCTATATTCAGCGATTGAAGAAACTCGAAAGCATGGCTCGAGAATATGAAGGTGTTGTGAAAACCTACGCAATTCAGGCCGGTAGAGAACTCCGCGTAATTGTGGGTGCCGACCAAATCGACGACAGTAAAGCCGCTGAACTATCCTACGATTTGTCCAAGAAAATTCAGGATGAAATGAAATATCCCGGACAAATTAAAATCACTGTTATCAGAGAAACCAGAGCTATAAGCTACGCGAAATAATTACCTTAATGAATAACTCAGAAGCCATTGGATTAACCTCCAGTGGCTTTTTTATTGAAAACAAATTTGTTATTCAAATATTAATGCGGTTAGATTTTTTAATTTTACCGTCTAAATGTCCCAAAATGAAAAATAAGTCATTAATCCCCCTTTTTATACAAATTAAAGCTCAGTTTAAGGGTGAATTTTTTGCCGATGAAACCCACCGCATTCTCTACGCCACAGATGCATCGGCCTATAGGGAAAAGCCTTTGGCTGTTGCCATTCCAAAAGACAAGGAGGACATTGAAAAACTCATCAAGTTTGCCCGCGAACACCATTTGGCTCTTATTCCAAGAGCTGCCGGAACCAGTTTGGCCGGACAAGTTGTAGGCAATGGTATTGTAGTTGATATTTCGAAACATTTCCGCAATATTCTGGAGATTAACCCCATTGAACGTTGGGCCAGGGTTGAACCAGGTGTGGTTCGCGATGAGCTGAACATGGCTCTCGAACCTTATGGTCTGTTTTTTGGTCCGGAGACCAGCACCAGCAACCGCTGCATGATTGGCGGAATGGTGGGCAACAATGCTTGTGGATCTCACAGTCTCATTTATGGAAGTACCCGCGATCATACGCTCGAAGTTACCGCCTTTCTGAGCGATGGAAGCGAAGTGGTTTTTAAACCGGTCAGTAAAGCAGAATTTGATGAAAAGCTCAAAGGAAATACCTTAGAATCTGCGATTTATCAGAACATTGATGCGATTTTAAAGAACCCCAAAAACCAGCAGGAAATTCTTGATAACTATCCCGATAAATCTCTTGAACGACGTAATACAGGTTATGCAATCGATTTGCTGCTAGACTCCGAACGATATTCTTCGGCAGTCAATCCTTTTAATTTTTGCAAGCTTTTGGCGGGTTCAGAAGGAACTTTGGCTTTTGCCACAGAAATCAAGCTCAATCTGGTTCCGCTTCCACCCAAGCATAAAGCGCTGGTTTGCGTTCACTTAAACAGCGTTAAAGAATCTCTTTTGGCCAATTTAATTGCCTTGGAATATCAGCCCTATTCGGTGGAGCTGATGGATAAAACCATTATGGATTTGACCAAGGTAAATAAAGAACAGGATAAAAACAGGTTTTTCGTAATTGGCGATCCGGGAGCCATTCTTATCGTTGAATTTGCAGAGGATATTCCGGAGCAAATTATAGAGAAATCGAAAGCCATGGAGCAGGAAATGAAAGCTGCGGGCTATGGATTTCATTTTCCGGTGGTTACAGGCAAAGACATGGCCAAGGTTTGGAATTTACGTAAGGCAGGTCTTGGGGTTTTGTCGAATATGGTTGGCGACGCCAAGCCTGTGCCGGTTATAGAAGATACCGCTGTCAATCCTGAAGTATTGCCCGGATTTATCGATGAAATAGATGCCATGCTGGCCCGATATAATAAAACCTGTGTCTATTATGCCCATATTGCCACTGGCGAGCTTCACCTGCGACCCGTGTTGAATTTGAAAGATCCTGCCGATGTGGAGCTATTTCAAAAAATTGCCCACGATACCGCAGTGATTGTAAAAAAATACAAAGGCTCCCTTTCAGGGGAACATGGCGACGGACGATTGAGGGGCGAGTTTATCCCGCTGATGATGGGCGACCACATCATGAGTTTGTTCGAAGATGTTAAAAATGCCTGGGATCCGGAGCATATTTTCAATCCCAACAAAATTATAAAAACACCACCCATGAACTCATCGTTGCGTTATGAAGGGGTGGAAGAAAAACCGGAGCCGGAAACCTATTTTCGGTTCGATCAGGGACCGGGAATGCTACGGTCTGCTGAGCGTTGCAATGGCTCTGGTGACTGCCGCAAATCGCATATCATTGGCGGAACCATGTGCCCCAGCTATCAGGCCACGCGAAATGAGAAAAATACCACACGAGCCAGAGCCAATATTCTCCGCGAGTTTCTAAGCCGCTCCGAAAAACCCAATCCTTTTGATCACGACGAAATTTACGAAGTGCTCGACCTTTGCCTGAGTTGCAAGGCTTGTAAATCGGAGTGCCCGTCGAATGTGGACGTGGCCAAGCTCAAAGCCGAGTTTTTGCAACATTATTACGATGCCAACGGGGTTCCACTCAGAAGCAATCTCATAGCTCATATAACCGAAATTAACCGGATGGCTTCCTTTTTCCCCCGCATTTACAATGCTTCGATGAATTTTTGGGGAGCGAAAATGGTGATGAAGATGCTGGGGTTTGCTCCCAAACGGAAATTACCAGCACTTTCAGGAACAACAGTAAAAAAATGGTTTGGCAAGCATCAGCAAAAACAGGAATCTGCCACCCGCATGGTTTATTTGTTCAACGACGAGTTTACCAATTTTAATGATTCGGAGATAGGAATAAAAACCATTTTATTGCTCAACAGTCTGGGCTACAAAGTGATAATACCCAAGCATGTGGACAGTGGCCGAACATACTTAAGCAAGGGATTGATTCGAAAAGCCCGCAAAATAGCAGAGGCCAATGTGAAGCACCTTAGCAAGCTTGTTAGTTCGGAGCATCCCCTGATTGGAGTGGAGCCTTCCACCATTCTAACCTTTAGAGATGAGTATCCTGAACTGGTTTCAGAAAAACTAATAGAAAAAGCCAAAGAGCTGGCAAAGAATAGTTTAACCGTAGAAGAGTTTATGGTGAGAGCTTTGGAAATGGGTCATATTAAACCGGAACAGTTTAGTGATGAACATCAACAGATAAAATTTCACGGACATTGTCAGCAAAAGGCTTTGACAGGGACTTCGGCTACTTTAAAGATGCTGAGCATACCCAAAAACTATAAAGTGGAAGAGATTCCCAGTGGTTGTTGTGGAATGGCGGGAAGTTTTGGCTATGAGGCGGAGCATTACGAGTTGTCCATGCAAATAGGGGAGTTGGTACTGTTTCCTGCCGTTCGGAATACGCCCAACGATGTTCCCATTGTGGCTGCAGGTACTTCGTGCCGGCATCAGATTAAAGATGGCACAGAGCGGGAAGCTTTTCACCCTGTGGAGATACTGTACGCTGCGCTTAAGGATAAATAGAATTTTTCTTTAGGGTTTTTCTTTTCTTTCCGGAAATCAATCACGGTAGTTAATGATTGTTTTAGATATTGATAATGATATCATTATGTGCAATTATCGAAATCTATTTTTCCCCCCCCCAAATCAATTATATTGCTAATTAAATATATATTTGCTAAAAATATATATACAATGAGCGAATCCATCGTTTGTCCCAAGTGTAATTCAGATGATTACGTAAAATCGGGTATTGTTCAGGAGAGGCAGAGATACAAGTGCAAGGCCTGTAAATATTACTTCACCGTTCAGAAAATGGGTAAAAAGGTGGACGATTATTATGTGACCAAGGCTCTTCAGTTGTACATGGAGGGATTAAGCTACCGGGAGATTGAAAGAATACTGGGAATCAGTCATGTATCGGTGATGAACTGGGTGAAAACCTATAAAGTAAAACGGCCTTCACATTTGAACTATCGCCCCACCTACAAGATATTGACACAATCTGAATTGGTTTTGTATGTTTCAAGAAAAGAGAATCTTACGGGGGCTGGATTTATCATCACAGAATTAGGTGATAAATACATGATGATTAAATGGGAGCGCTTCAGGGATTGATTTTGTTGTATATAGATAATTAACAGAAAACTATATTCGATTTTTAGATTAGAAATAAATATTGAAGTTTTGGATAAGAATCCATGGGGAACTAATTTGGAGATAGTTAACCCATAAGAATCAAAATCATTATTTATTAAATTTAAAAATCTATGAAAAGAGTAATTACTGTGTTAGTTTTTCTGGTGCTGGTATCCTCAGCCAATCTTTTCGCTCAGGAAAAGACTGTAACAGCGCCCACCGAGTATGGCAATGGATTTAAAGTGAATTTCAACGAAGATGGCAGCAAGTATTTCCGCCTGATAAACTGGCATCAGTTTTGGCTCAATGGCCAGCTGCCCGTTAACTCCGATGCCGATTTTACTGTAACCCCTATGTTGCGTCGTTCCCGACTGCTCATGTTTGCCCAACTGTCGGACAGGTTTCTTATTGTTACCCATTTTGGTTTGAACAGTCTCACCCCCAGTGGACTCGATCCAACCGGTCAAAGTTCCCAGGCTCAATTGTTTATGCACGATGCATGGGTTGAATATAAGGTAAATAAATATCTGTACATGGGGGGTGGTTTACATTACTGGAATGGTATTTCCAGATTGAACAACCAAAGTACCCTTAATTTCTTGCCATTGGACAATGCACGTCATACTTGGGCTACCATAGGAACTTCCGATCAGTTTGGCCGTCATTTGGGTGTTTATGCCAAAGGTAAACTTGGAAAACTCGATTACCGAGTAGCCTGGAACAGTGCCATGGTGAACAGTATCGACGCCAATGGCTCCGTAGCACCACAAGCCGATAAAGCTTCATATATTGGTCGTAAAACATTCGGAACCAAAGCATCTAATATTTATGCTGGTTATTTCAACTATCAGTTTTTCGATCAGGAGAGCAATAAACTACCTTATATGGTAGGTTCTTATTTTGGATCGAAGAAGATTTTTAATATAGGTGCCGGTTTTTTAACCCACCCAAAAGGCTCAGTAATTTTGGTTGATTCGGTTGAGACCGCAGAAAATGTACTTATTTGGGCTGTGGATGCCTTCACTGATTTGCCCATTGGTCAGAAAAAAGCTGCCTTTACCGGATATTTCTCCTACCAAAGCAATAACTACGGAAGAAATTATCAGTTGGGCGGAGGTAGTCAGGATGTGTTTACAGGTTATGTGACGTATTTTCAGGGAGGTTTGGTGTTGCCCAACAACGGAAAGTTTGCCTGGCAGCCCTATGTAACTTTCACTCAAAAGCATATCAATGCTTTAGACTCATCGCCAACCGATTATGGTATAGGTATCAATGCGCTCATATCGGGCCATAATGCCAAGTTGACGCTAGAATACCGCCATTTAGATTTAATTG
Source organism: Draconibacterium orientale (assembly GCA_020718205.1). GTDB lineage: Bacteria > Bacteroidota > Bacteroidia > Bacteroidales > UBA12170 > UBA12170. The sequence continues at coordinate 10,113 of DYSN01000004.1, read as the reverse complement.
GTAAGGATGACAGCAACCAGATTATTTTTCAAGCCGCAATATTTTTATAAATCAATAATAATTGAAAAGTCATGAGTAAAGAAAACATGAAATTGTATTGGAAGAGGAATGTGAGAATTCTTTTTATTCTTCTGGCCATTTGGTTCCTGGTATCATTTGGTTTTGGAATCTTCTTTAGAGAAGCTCTCGATGCCTTTCAGCTGGGGGGATTTCCTCTGGGATTTTGGTTCGCCCAACAAGGCTCAATCTATGCATTCATCATTTTGATTTTTGTGTATGTGCGCCTGATGAACAAGTTAGATAAAGGGTTTGGAGTTGACGAGTAAAAACAACATTTAAAACAAAGAAATTATGGATTTACAGATTTGGACATATATCATAGTTGGTGCCACTTTTGCACTTTATATTGGAATCGCATTGTGGGCCAGAGCTGGTTCAACAAAAGAGTTCTATGTTGCCGGCGGGGGAGTTCACCCCATTACCAATGGTTTGGCAACCGCTGCTGACTGGATGAGCGCAGCCTCATTTATTTCTATGGCAGGTTTGATTTCGTACATGGGATACGATGGATCGGTGTTTCTTATGGGCTGGACTGGTGGCTACGTGCTGCTGGCTCTGCTTTTAGCACCCTATTTGCGTAAGTTTGGTAAGTTTACCGTGCCCGATTTTATAGGCGACAGATATTACAGCAATACTGCCAGAACAGTAGCTGTTATTGCGGCACTTTTTGTTTCGTTTACCTATGTAGCCGGACAAATGCGCGGTGTGGGTATTGTGTTCTCCCGTTTCCTCGAAGTAGAAATCAACACGGGTGTTTATATTGGAATGGCCATTGTTTTCTTTTATGCCGTTATGGGTGGAATGAAAGGTATCACCTATACACAAGTGGCTCAGTATATGGTACTTATATTCGCCTTTATGATTCCTGCTATTTTTATCTCCATACAGATGACCGGAAACATTGTTCCCCAGTTAGGATTTGGCTCAACCGATCATAATGGTACTTTTCTATTAGACAAACTGAATCAGTTGCATACCGATTTAGGATTTGCGGAATATACCAGCGGCTCCAAAAGTATGCTCGACGTTTTCTTTATCACAGCTGCACTTATGGTGGGTACCGCCGGATTGCCCCACGTTATTGTTCGCTTTTTCACTGTTCCAAAAGTAAAGGACGCCAGAAAAAGTGCAGGCTGGGCATTGTTATTCATAGCCATTCTTTATACAACCGCTCCTGCAATAGCTGTTTTTGCCAAAGTGAACCTTTTGGAAACCGTTGCCAATAAAGAGTATAAAACATTACCGGCATGGGTAGGCAACTGGGAAAAAACAGGCTTGCTGAAATGGGAAGATAAAAACAGCGATGGTAAAGTTCAGTATTATAACGATGCCAATGCGACCTTTGCTCCAACTGCCGAAGCTAACGGCTGGAAAGGCAGTGAGTTGACAGTTGACAGAGACATCATTGTTTTGGCCAACCCCGAAATTGCCAACCTGCCCAACTGGGTGATTGCATTGGTGGCAGCCGGAGGTTTGGCAGCGGCTCTTTCAACTGCTGCCGGTTTACTGTTAGTTATCTCAACTTCCATTTCCCACGATTTAATTAAAAAGCAAATAGCACCAAAAATTAGTGAAAAAGGGGAATTGCTTTGGGCTCGTTTGGCTGCTGTTGTGGCTGTTGTTGTAGCAGGATATTTTGGCATTCACCCTCCCGGTTTTGTGGCATCGGTGGTTGCTTTGGCCTTCGGATTGGCAGCAGCTTCGTTCTTCCCAGCCATCATCATGGGTATTTTCAATAAGAGAATGAACAAGGAAGGTGCCATTGCCGGGTTGATTTCCGGGTTAGTAATCACCATGTTTTATATCGCCAAATTCAAACTGGGTTGGATAGGAAGTCCCGAAACAAGTACTCCGGCACATTGGTGGTTCGGCGTTTCACCCGAAGGATTTGGAACTGTTGGAATGCTCGTCAACTTTATAGTGGCTTTCGTTGTAATGAAATTTACTCCACCGCCTCCACAAGATGTTCAACATCTGGTTGAAGACATCAGAATTCCAAGTGGAGCTGGCGATGCAACCCACTAAAATTAAACGAATCACGAACATGATTTAATCATTGAAATAGTGAAGTGAAAACCAACTTTTTGTGCTAACTTGCATAAGGTTGGTTTTCACTATTATAACCCCCGCAGGAAAAGAAGAATTGAACAAATGATTGTAAATTTATGGACAACAAGAAATACATCATCAGTTTATTCATCAGCATTATTTTTCTGATATTGTTGACGTTTCCTGTTATTCAGATGTTCAATCTGAATAAACTCATTCTGGGGATTCCTGCCCTTTTGCTTTATATTTTATCCCTTTGGGTGGTGATGATAGTTCTATTAATCTGGCTCACCCGCCGCACGAAAAACGATTTGCCGTGAATGCGGTTTTGCTCATATCCCTCAGCCTGGCCTACCTGCTGCTGCTTTTTATGGTGGCTGCCTGGGCTCAAAAGCGCGACCTGCTCAAGTGGCGGCGGTCGGGGAAATACATTTATGCCCTGAGTATCGCGGTTTATAGCAGTGCCTGGACTTTTTATGGAAGTATCGGCAGGGCTGCAAGCTCCGGAATCGATTTCCTGGCCATTTATCTGGGACCGATTCTCATTTTTCCCCTTTGGTGGATTGTTACCCGCAAGATTATCAGAGTAGTTAAGTCGCAGCATATTAACTCCTTAGCCGATTTTTTAGCTGCCCGCTACGGAAAGAATCAAGGCATCGGAAGTCTGGTCTCCATTTTACTGCTTTTTGCCATCACCCCATATATCGCCCTTCAGATTAAAGCCATCGGCGATAGTTTTAGTGTGGTAAGTCCTGTAAGTCAGCATAATTGGCTCGATCCGGTCCTCATCACTACCATGGTGCTCAGTATTTTTACCTTGCTCTATGGAACCCTTTTTCTGTACAGCGACAAAGCCAAATCGGGCATGATAACTGCCATTGCCTTCGAAAGCGTCATCAAGCTGCTGGCTTTTCTTATCAGTGGATTTTTTCTGGTCTATATTGCCTTCAACGGAATGGGGTCGCTTTTTGACGAAGTTATGTCGCGACCTGAACTTACCAAACTTGTGGTTTTTGGTGAAGAAAATTCGGGCGACTGGTTTTGGCTTTTAATCATTTCTGCCACATCAATCATTCTTCTTCCTCGACAGTTTCAGGTGGGAGTGATTGAAAATCAGAATGAAAAACATCTCACTACAGCCATGTGGCTCGTACCACTCTATCTTTTGCTCATCAATATTTTTGTGATTCCCATTGCTTTACTTGGCAAGATTCATTTGCCCCCTGATACTTTTTCCGATTACTATTTTCTACATCTAAGCATGAATTATGGAGGACAATTGTTAACTGCTCTGATTTATTTTGGCGGATTTTCGGCGGCAACTTCCATGATTATTGTTTCCAGTTTGTCGCTCGGAAATATGCTCAGCACCCACATTATTCTGCCACTTCTCATTAAACCCGGAACCAATACCTACTATAGCGGAAAAATTACCTGGATCAGGGTTATAAGTCTCTTGCTCGTTTTTGTGATGGCTTATGCCTATTATCACTATCTGGCGTTTAATATTCCGCTGGTTTCCATTGGTATTACTTCTTTTGCGGGCATTGTTCAGCTGGCTCCTGCTTTTTTTGGCGGACTTTATTGGTTCAGAGCCAATAGAAAAGCGGCCAAACGCGCCGTCATTACTGGATTTGCTATTTGGTTTTACGGCATGATTTTGCCAACTATGCTCACCAATATGGGTTGGGGAAGCGATTTTCTTGAAAATGGAGTTTTTGGAATCCGAAGCCTCAGCCCCCTGCATTTTGGCGAAGCAACCGGCATGAGTCCATTTTCGGCCATCATAGCTTTTAGTTTGATGGCCAATTCATTGGTCTTTATGCTGGTATCGGCACTGTCCTCATCAAGCAATGTGGAACTAAAACAGGCTCAGTTGTTTACCAATATTTTCTTCATTTCCCCCCAAAAAATAGATGAAGTGGGTTTTTGGAAACATGCTGCACCCTTTCTCGATGTTAAATCGCTTCTGATTAATGTTTTGGGCGACAGGCGAACCGAAGAAGTACTCGACCGGTATGCCCGAATCAACCAAATAGATTTCTCCAAATCCCCAACCGCCGACTCAAAAATGATAGGTTACGCCGAGCGATTGCTGAGTGAATCCATTGGACCTGCCTCGGCCCGAATCATGATTTCATCGGTGGCTAAAGGCGATGAGTTGGGCGTTGACGAGTTGCTCGGAATACTGCAGGAGAGCAAGCAAATGCATCGTTTTAACAAGGCGTTGCGGCAAAAAACCGAAGAGCTGCAAATGGTGACCAACGATTTAAAGGAAGCCAATCAGCGCCTACGCGAGTTCACCGAAATCAAGGATGAATTTTTATATACCGTTACCCACGAGCTCAGAACCCCGCTCACGGTCATCAGAAGTCAGGCCGAAATGCTTCTCGATGAGAAAGATATGCCTGTGGAGGATCAGGAAATGTTTCTCACCGTCATGGTGAAGGAATGTGAACGACTCACCAATTTGATTACCAATGTTTTGGATTTGGAAAAATACGAGAGCGGAAGCCGGAAATTAGACTTGTCGCGAACTGTTGTCGCCGATTTACTGGAAAATTCAGTGCAATCAATCAGGCAGCTGGTGGTTGGTAATACCATTCAGATTGACCTTTCCATCAACAGCACATTGCCCTATATCCTTTCCGATTCCGACAGAATCTATCAGGTTTTTATCAATCTTCTGAGCAATGCGGTGAAATTCTGCAATCAGGACGAAGGCCATATTATTGTTTCAGCCTACCGATTGAACAACGACATCAAAATCATTGTGGAAGACAATGGCAAAGGCATTGCGAAGCCTGACAGGGAAAGGGTTTTTGAGAAATTCTATCAAATGCGAAACCAAACCATAAAAAAACCCGGAGGTAGCGGTTTGGGACTGGCCATATGCAAAAACATCATTCAAATGCATCGCGGCAGTATCTGGGTGGAAACCTCCGAACTGGGGGGCGCCAAATTTTGTTTAACCTTACCACTTTACATCGATGGAAAATAAACCGAAAATACTAATTGTAGACGATGAACCCAATATTATCATGAGTTTGGAGTATTTGCTTCGTCGGAAAAACTATGAAGTTTTTATTGCGCGAAACGGTTCCGAAGCCCTGGAATCCATCCAAAAAGACCTGCCACAACTCATCCTGCTCGATATCATGATGCCCGATGTTGATGGCTATCAGATTTGCGAATTTGTTAAAACAACCCCCGAATATAAAGAGATGAAAGTCATCTTTTTAAGCGCTAAAAGCAAAAAGAGCGATATAGAAAAGGGATTGGCCCTGGGCGCCGATTTATACCTTTTGAAACCTTTCTCCAATAAAGATTTACTGCAAAATATTAATAATGTCCTAAAAACCTAATAATGAATCAACGAACCTACAACAGCGAATTTAATCGCTCCATTGCCGATCCCGAAGCTTTCTGGATGGAGCAGGCACAACAGATTAAATGGTATCAAAAACCACAAAAAAGTATCTCAATCGACGAAAACGGGTTTTACCGATGGTTTAAAGGCGGCAAGTTAAACACTTGCTATCTGGCTCTGGATGTTCATATTGAGAACGGAAGGGGAAACGACATTGCTCTGATTTACGATAGCCCCGTGACCCAATCGGTGCAGAAATTCACTTTTAGCGAATTGCGCGAAAAGGTGGCTCGTTTTGCCGGGGGACTCAAAAAATTAGGCATCGAAAAAGGCGACACGGTGGTGATTTACATGCCCATGATTCCTCAGGCAGTAATTGCCATGCTGGCTTGCGCCCGTCTGGGAGCCATTCACTCGGTGGTATTTGGGGGTTTTGCTCCCCACGAACTGGCACTCCGCATTGACGATGCCAAACCCAAAGCCATTATTACGGCCACTTCCGGCATCGAAATTGACCGCATTATCCCCTATAAGCCCATGGTCGATGAGGCCATTCGCCTTTCGAGCCATAAACCCGATCATGTGATTGTGCACAACAGGAAGCTGGGAGCCATCAGGCCCGATGCCGATTATGATGTAGATTGCAGCACCTTAATGAAATTATCCGACCCGGTGGGTTGCACTGAAGTCGATGCTACAGACCCCTTGTATATTCTCTACACCTCCGGAACAACCGGAAAACCAAAAGGAATCATCCGTGATAACGGTGGCCATGCCGTGGCATTGAATTACAGCATGAAGCATGTGTATGGAATGAATCCGCGGGAAGTTTTTTGGGCTGCCAGCGATGTTGGTTGGGTTGTGGGACATAGCTATATAGTTTATGCTCCGTTAATTTATGGTTGCACCACCGTAATTTTCGAAGGAAAACCCATCAGAACCCCAGATGCATCAACCTTTTGGCGCGTTATCAGCGATTACGATGTAAAGGTAATGTTCACAGCACCCACAGCCATTAGAGCCATAAAAAAAGAAGACCCCGACGGCATGCTCATGAAACGCTTCGACCTGTCGGGCCTGCGATACCAGTTTCTGGCCGGCGAACGATGCGATGCAGCCACACTTAACTGGCTTCAGGATCATTTGAAAATTCCTGTAATCGACCATTGGTGGCAAACAGAAAGCGGCTGGCCCATGGTTTCTAACATGATGGGTTACCCCGACCATTTCGAAGTAAAGCCAGGCTCAGCCACCAAACCTGTGTGCGGGTACAATCTTCAGATATTGCGCGAAGATGGTTCCCGGGCTAAACCCAACAAAGAAGGATTTGTGACCATAAAACTACCCATGCCTCCCGGCACATTGCCAAATCTTTGGGGCGATACCGAGCGCTACCGAATGGGTTATCTCCATACCTTCGATGGCTATTATTTCTCGGGCGATGGCGGATATGTGGATGAAGAAGGCTATGTTTTTATCACTGGCCGCGTCGACGATATTATCAATGTGGCTGGTCACCGTTTGAGCACCGCCGAAATGGAAGAAGTAGTTTCTTCGCATTATGCCGTGGCCGAATGTTGCGTGGTGGGCATTGCCGATGAGCTGAAAGGCCAGATTCCATTGGCCATTGCCGTGCTAAAAGCCGGACAGGACATGGAGCAATTCCGCCTGCAATCGGAGGTGGTTAACGATGTTCGCCGCGAAATAGGTCCCGTTGCCGGATTAAAAAATGTGATTATTGCCCAGCGATTGCCCAAAACCCGTTCAGGAAAGATTCTTCGCAAAACCATTCGGGCCATTGCCGACGGACAGGAATACAAAGTTCCATCCACCATCGACGACCCAATCATTCTCGATGAAATTACCCAGCTTTTTATGGATGAAAAAATTGGGGTATTTCAGGCAAAAGAAGAGTAGGGGAGACATTAAATCACTAAGAGACCAGTTGCAATATTAAAATTTACAGAATTTAATTCACTCAATTATGGCCAATGCAATTTCGAAAAGGGTGGCAGAATATATAGCTCAATATCCCCCCTTTAATGTACTGAGCCACAGCGATCTGGAAAGAATTTCTGAAAGTATTGAAATTCAGTACAAAGAGCCAAAGGAGTATTTATTTCTGGAACATGGAAAGCCCCTGCCTCACTTTTTTATGGTGAGGCAGGGCTCTGTGCGCATCTTTCACGAGAAGAAGGAAGATGTTTTGGTGGATATTTGCGATGAAGGCGATATTTTCGGAACCCGACCTCTTTTAGCCGAAGAAACTTATCAAGCTTCAGCCCGAACCCAGGAAGAATGCCTGCTCTACGCCATTCCCATTGCTTTGATAAAAGATATTTGGGGAGAAAATGCCAAATTTGCTCACTTCTTCAAAATGGGATATGCCAGCGATAAGCCCATGAGCCGCGATCAATTGCGTGCACTTTCGGCTTCGCATAAGGACAATGAGACTTTCAGTCTTCCTGTGATGAGCGAAACCATGAATCTGGATGCCCAAAAGGAAGTGCTAACCTGTCCGCCAAATCTGATTATTTCCGAAGCGGCCAAATTAATGAGTGCCAAAAAGGTGGATTTCATCCTCATCAGCGAAAAGGGACTTCCATTGGGAATAGTAACCGACAAGGATTTGCGCGAGAAAGTAGCCACCGGACTCTTTCCTATCACAAATTCCATCAGCGAAATCATGAGCTCACCTGTTATTTGTGCCTCGTCGGGGTTGGCTGTGGCCGAGTATATGATTGAAATGATAAATCGCCGGGTGCATCATATCTGCATCACCAGCGACGGGACTCCCGATTCACAAGTAATCGGTCTCATTTCCGATCACGATTTACTGCTCGAACAGGGCTTCAATGCCGCGACCCTCATCAAGGAAATGCGAAAAGTATCTCAAATTTCCGTTTTGCTGGGGTTGCGAAATAAAGCCGATATTTTACTTCAGAAATACATTGACCAGGCTGTGAGTATGGATTATATCCTGAAAATGATGTCGGCCATTAACAATGTGATGCTTTGTAAAATATTGGAAAACAATTTGTTGCAACTTGGTAGTCCCCCTTGTAAATTTGCCTGGCTCAGCCTTGGAAGTCATGGTCGAGAGGAGCAGTTGCTCAGAACCGATCAGGATCACGCCTTTATTTTCGCAGATGGAGCAAATCCACAGGAGAATGAAACGCGAAGAACCTGGTTCCATCAACTAACACAACAGGTAAGCAGAGATTTGGAGCGCTTTGGCTACAGCTACGACATTGCCGGAATTGGAGCTCAAAATCCCGATTGGTGCCTGTCGGCCAGCGAGTGGAAAGAGAAATTCTCCCGCTGGATCAGGCAGCCTGAGCCCGATAACATTCTTCTCAGCAATATTTTCTTCGATTTTCGGGTAACTTTTGGCGATACGAGTTTGGGTGAGCAACTCCGAAATCATCTGCATCAGGAAATTTCGCGCACCAATACCTATCTATCGCATCTGGCTAAAAATGCCCTCACAAATCCTGTTCCACTGAGCTTTTTCAGAAATTTCGTGGTGGAAAGCAGCGGGGAGCATAAGGATACTTTCGATCTGAAACTCAGGGTGCTCATGCCCTTGATAGATGCCGCCCGGGTGTTTTCGTTGCATCATCAGTTAGATGCTTATACCAATACAGCTGAGCGATTTCGACGAATTGCTGCTTTGGAACCACATCACCATGAGTTGTTTATGGATTTGTCCGAAGCCATGATTAAATTACTGGAATTCAGAACCAGTCAGGGATTGAAATACAAGAACAGCGGGCGATATATTCTCATTTCCGACTTGACGAAAATTGAACGCTCGGTGCTGAGAAACATCTTTGGGCTCATCAACGATTTGCAAAAAATACTCAAGTTGCGGTTTCATACCCATGTAATAGCCGGCTAATGAAAGGAATAGCAGAAATATTTGCCCGTTGGACGGGAAAACCCACCTTGCCGGAGAATTACAACTGGTATGGGCAGGCTTGTGCAGATTCAGCACTGCTAAAGACGAAAATTTCGGAGATTCGTTTTGTGGTTGTGGATACCGAAACCACCGGACTCAACCCCAGGAAGGATCAGATTTTAAGTATAGGGGCGGTGTCGGTGCTGAATTTCGCTGTGCGAGTTGGCGATTCGTTCGATGCACATTTAAAGCAGCAGTATTTTAACAACGACAGCATTGCCGTGCATGAAATTACGCCAGGTAAATCGGCCGATGCGCAGGATTCCGGCGAAGTGATGGTTCAGTTTTTGGAGTATTTGAGAGGCTCTGTATTTATTGCGCATTATGCCCATTTCGACTATCAAATCATTTCCCAATTGCTGAAAAAGCATCAGGGGTTTGGTTTACAAAATCAGATATACGATACCATGTGGCTGCTTCCGAGAATTGACGATCATTTTCGACATCCTGATTTAGTGAAGCCCGGCGAGTTTGGACTGGAGTCGCTTTGCATGAGGTATCATATTCCGCAGTCCGATTTGCACACCGCGCTGGGTGATGCCTTTGCCACAGCACTTTTGTTTGCTCGTTTACTAAAAAAACTCGAGCTACGGGGTGTCAACACCCTTCAGGATTTGCTTAGGCGGTGAGATTTTGGAGAAGGAAACCTGTTAAATCACGAATTCCGTTAAAT
>DYSN01000344.1 GCA_020718205.1 Draconibacterium orientale | reverse complement strand
TCATAGTTATCAGGCGTAACTACCAATGTAGATGTTTCCGGATAAGCGTTTGAAAATGTAAGTGGGAACCGTGCTTTTTTCGAAGCGTTCCACTTAAATTCAAAAGCAAAGAGTTTGCCTTCTCGCTCTTCGATATAATCAACTTCCTGTTGTGCTTGAGTTCTCCAGAAAAAGCGATTACACCATGATCCATGATAATGAGTCCATTTCACTCGCTCTGAAACACAGTAGTTTTCCCAAAGTGCGCCAATGTCATTACGAAGTGAAACTGGATTGAAATTGTTGATAATCGCATTTCTCACACCATTATCATAGAAATAGATTTTCTTACCCTTTTTAATTTCATTGCGGACATTTCGAGCAAGTGAAGGAAGACGAAAAACAACAAATGCTTTTTCGAGAAGATCAATGTATCGTTCAATCGTAACAATATTGGATCCCGTAAGTTGCGCTAATTCACTGTATACCACTTCATTGCCAACCTGTAGTGCTAATGCTTGAAGTAACTTTTCCAATACCAATGGACTTTTTACTTGGTTATAAGCCAATATATCTTTGTAAAGATAGCTATTTGAGAGTAGCTTTAATATCTCAAGCTTTTCACCAGCATGGGTAACAACTTCCGGATAGTATCCAAAAATGAGTCGATGATCCAACATACGACGTTCTTCGAGAAAACTCGTATGATTAACCAGTTCTTCGAATGAAAGTGGGAATAAAAAGTATTCATACTTACGGCCGGTGAGTGGTTCTTTGATTTCATCTGCCAATTCCAATGCAGAAGAACCTGTTACTACAATTTGAATTCCAGGGAATGAATCCACCATAAGCTTGAGGGTAATACCAATATTTTCAATCCGCTGTGCTTCATCAATGACAACGAGAAGATTATTCCCAATTATTGCACCTAAACGTGTCGATGTAGCCATGGAAAGTAATTGGCGAACATCCGGTTCATCTCCATTCAGCCACAAGCACTTTTTATCACTCATATTTGTAAGCTGTCGGATCAAGGTCGTTTTTCCAACCTGCCGTGGCCCAAGAAGAATAATAACTTTTCCCCGATCAAATCTCTCCAAAATGTTTCTGAAATGTTGCCGTTCAATCACAAATGTTCCTTTACCAAATCAATATATGCAAATAATATACAACTCGACTTAATAATTACCATGCTTTTTATGTACTCAAATTAACTATTCTGTATCATAAAATTTATAAATCAGAGGTAGTGTGCCGAATCCCACGTCGCAGA
>DYSN01000137.1 GCA_020718205.1 Draconibacterium orientale | reverse complement strand
CCTATGTGCCTATGTGGTTAAAAGAAGAAACAACTATGTGCCTATGTGGTTAAAAAAAGAAAGTACTATGTGTCCTATGTGCCTATGTGGTTAAAAAATCCAATTTGTCAATTGTTCCACCGAATCGGCAAGAGTAAAAAAACAGTAAAAAACCCCATTCAAGCAGAATAGGTTTATTTTTGCAAATTCAAAAATTGAACTCATGGCAACAACTATAAAACAAGATAAACGGCTCAAACCCGACTGGCTCAAGATAAAAATCCCCATGGGGAAGACCTATATCAATGTAAAAGAGATTATTAACCACCATAAACTAAACACTATTTGCACCAGCGGACATTGTCCAAACATGGAAGATTGCTGGGGACGTGGCACCGCTACCCTAATGATTCTGGGCGATGTGTGTACCCGCGCCTGTCGTTTTTGCAATGTGAAAACCGGCAAACCTACAGAGACCGATTACGACGAGCCCCGCAGGGTGGCCGAGTCGGTAAAGCTGCTCAATTTGCGGCATGTGGTGCTCACCTCGGTCGATCGTGACGATTTGGAAGATGGAGGAGCAGCCATTTGGGCCGATACCATCACCCAAATTAAAACAGTGATGCCCAATACCACCATTGAGGGATTAATCCCCGATTTTCAGGGCGTTTATAAGGACTTAAAAACCGTGATGGAATCCTCCCCCGAAGTGTTATCGCACAATCTCGAAACGGTTCGCCGGCTGACTCCCAAATTGCGCAATAAAGCAAAATATGACGTCAGCTTAGAAGTGATTAAGAATATTGGTGAATTTGGTATTGTGAGCAAATCGGGTATTATGGTTGGAATTGGCGAAACCCCCGAAGAAGTTTTACAAACCATGGACGACCTTCGCGGTGTAAACTGTCAGGTGCTCACCATTGGGCAGTATCTCCGCCCTACCGCTTGGCATTATGAAGTGAAAGAATATGTTCACCCCGATGTGTTCGAGATGTACAGGCTGGCAGCTCTTGAAAAGGGTTTTAAGCATGTGGAGAGCAGTCCTTTGGTTCGTTCATCGTACCATGCCGAGAAACATATTCATTAATTACTTCCTAAGATTGCCAACTTCTAAATAAATTTTAGTGACAATGCATATTAAAACATATTTCACCGATTTGGGTTTGCAGGATTATCAGCAGGTTTGGGACAGGCAGGAAAGTTTGTTTCAGGAGCTTCTTCAAATTAAGGATGATAATTCGGAGCTTCCGCTTTGCGAGCAAACTGTTGAGCATCAGCATTTAATATTTTGCGAGCATCCGCATGTTTACACTTTGGGCAAAAGTGGCAACGAGCAAAACCTTCTCATCAATCAGATGGAACTTAGGGCGCGAAATGCTCAGTTTGTGAAAACTAACCGGGGTGGCGACATCACTTACCATGGCCCCGGACAATTGGTGGGTTATCCAATTTTCGATTTAAACCGACTCCATCTGGGGATTAAGGAATATGTTTATGGATTGGAGGAAGCCATCATTAAGACCATTGCTGATTATGGACTCCGTGGCAAAACAGTTCAAGGAGCGGTTGGAGTTTGGTTAGATGCCAGTGAGCATTTGCCCGAGCGGAAAATTTGTGCCATTGGGGTGAAAGTTAGCCGGGGGATTACCATGCATGGATTCGCCTTGAATGTGAACACACAAATGGACTATTTCAACCACATCAACCCCTGCGGATTTATGGATAAGAGCGTGACAAGTGTGGAAAAGGAATTGGGAATGGTGTTGGATATGGACGAGGTTAAAATCAAGGTAAAAAGCCATTTAGAGCAAATTTTTCACCTTGATTTTGAAGAGCTTTAAGATGCAGAGTTAAGCCATCATCACTAAAACATACCGGGCATGAGTCCGCGGGCTGCGCCGGCCATTTCCATCTCGTTGATGCTGTCCGCACTGGCCAACGCCTTATTCAGGGCTACCTGCAGCAATTCTTCAATGGTTTCTTTATCCCCCGAATCCATCAATGCCCGGCTGATTCTGATATCGGTTACACGGCGGTTTCCGTTAACATAAACCACCACTTGTCCGTCTTCGGCTTCGCCTTTGGCTGTAATGTTATCTAATTTCTTTTTGGCCTGATCCATGGCTTCTTTCATGGGCCCCAGCTGATTCATTAGTTTATTAAACATGGATTTTGTTTTTCTGCAAAAATAATATCTCTATCGGTTATTTTTAATGCTTCACTTTATAAAACAAAAAAAAGAGCAACGACTGAATCATTGCCCTTTTGTCAAGTTTACTTTAAGTCTAGTGAAAGTGTAAAAAAGTGGCCTGGAGCCAATAGGTTACGATACCTGCAAAGTATCCAATTAAAGCAAGGAGGGTGATTCGTTTCAAATACCAGATAAAGTCAATTTTTTCCATTCCCATGGCGGCAACACCGGCAGCTGAGCCAATGATAAGAATACTTCCGCCGGTACCAGCGGTAAAGGCTAATAATTCCCAGAAAACTCCGTCGGTGGCATAATGACCAACTTCGGCAATTTCATACATGCCCATGGCGCCTGCAACCAAAGGAACGTTATCAACAATCGATGATAACAGACCAATAGCGGTATCGATAATATAAATATTGTTATTGGTAACCTGATCCAGCCAACCTGCTAATAGCCCTAACTGACCGGCGGATTGCAAACTGGCTACTGCAGAAAGGATTCCAAGGAAGAACAATACGGTGGGCACGTCAACTTTTTTAAGTATACTGATAACAGAGAGTCTCCGTTTGTCGTTGTCTTCTTTATATTTATGCAAAAGCTCGGTGGTCACCCAGATAATTCCCAGAGAAAGCAGCATTCCCATGTAGGGAGGCAAATGTGTAATTGATTTAAAAACGGGAACGAAAAGCAATCCGCCAACACCCATAATAAGTAATAATTTACGCTCAAATGGCGATGTAAATTCTTTTTGGTCGTGTTCTGATAATTTAGGACGGGTTATTTCTCCCTTCATCAAAAAAGAAAGTATTATTACTGGTACAAGAAGGGTTACAAAGCTGGGAAGGAATACCATGAGCATAATTTGTACTGCGGTAATTTGTCCCCCAATCCAAAGCATGATGGTGGTAACATCGCCAATGGGCGACCAGGCGCCTCCGGCATTGGCTGCCAGAACTACCATGCTGGCAAAAAACCAACGGGTCTGTTTGTCGTCAATCAGCTTTCTCAACAGGGCTATCATTACAATGGTAGTGGTGAGGTTATCAAGAACTGCCGACATGAAGAAGGTTAAAATACTGATAACCCAGAGCAATTTGACTTTATTGGTGGTGGTGATTTTGTCGGTGATAATTTTAAATCCTTCGTGTTGATCCACAATTTCCACTATGGTCATGGCACCGAGAAGGAAGAACAGGATTTCAGATATTTCGCCCAGATGATAAACAATTTCGTGATGACTGATAAAGCTAATCATCCCTTCGGCATTGTTCATGGTGGGATTTAGAGCCAGAAATTCGTTCCACGCTCTGCTGACTCCGCTGTTAAATATATCTGCGGCACCCATGATATAGGCTATCCAGGTTAAGGAGCCAATGAGCAAGGCAGTTGCTGCTTTGTCAATTTTTAAAGGATGTTCCAGGGCAATAGCAGCGTAGCCCAGAACAAAAATTACAACCATTAATATAAACATGATATTTGATTTTAGTATTTGGATTTTTGAAGCAACAAAAGTAAAAAATGATTATTAGCATAAGCGAATAACTCAGGTTATTTTTAATATTTTTTCATGGCGAAGAATTTATAAGAAATACAATCTAAATAACCGGAGTATAGTTTTTTATGTTATTGTAATTCGCTTTTGGTGAATTATTTACAATGGGATTGAAAAATTATTTCCCAAATCGGGGATGATGATTGAACTTTTCCGGAAATTTTGCGGTAATGGTTCTGTAAAAAGCCATGATTTCTTCAAAATCTTTTTCAGAGTCACCGCTGGGGTAAATGATGGGGCCAATGCCAGTTTCCTTTTTTGCATAATCCAGATACCCAAGAACTATGGGTACTTTAGCTTTTACAGCTATGGTATAAAATCCAGTTTTCCAGTATTCTACAAAGCTACGGGTACCTTCGGGGGTAATGGCAAAAACAAACTCATCGTTGCTGTTGAACATGTTAACCACGTATTCAATAATGGTTCCCGATTTCGTTCTGTCGATGGGCATGGCTCCAAGGGCGCTGAAAATATATTTCACCGGAAAGAAAAACCACGATTTTTTCATTAAAACCTTCAGGTCAATCTCTAACTTACTATTAGATAGCCTTCCCAAAGGGAAATCCCAGTTCGATGTGTGAGGGGCTGCCAGAAAAACAAATTTCTTTAGTGGAGGCTTAACTCCCTTCACTTTCCAGCCAAAGGTGGCCAGGATGGTTTCCGATATTTTGCCTGTGAAGCTCAAGTTGTTCTAATTAGACTTTTTTAATTTTCAGCTGCAAATATACGGGCAAATGATCGCTGTAGCCACCAAAATATTTATTACCTCCATAGGTCCTGTTGGGTCTCATGCCTTTGCCTTGCTGATTGTTGTAATGATAGAGTAAAAAATCGTTGTTTAACACCCGCATTAAATCCTTTTCGGTGCTTATTTTGTTATCGGTATTGAGCAGACTGCCACTAACAATAATATGGTCGAGTGAGCTCCATTTTCCTTTGTATTCATAGCTTCCAATTTCTTTTTCGGTAAAAAGATAATGTGATAAATCGTAAAGCTTTCCGGGGACAAAATTCTCATACTGAGAGCTATCTGGCCGGAGAACTCCATGAATGGCAGATCCTGTTACATGCTCATTGAAATCGCCACCTGCAATGATATTGGCATTTCTGTCCGTGGCCAAAAGTGAGTCGGTTTCATGTTTCAATACTGTGGCGCACCAGACTCTAAAAGGAATGGTTGCTATTTCGCCATTATACATGCTGGTCCAGTGATTTACAAAAATATGGAGGGTATCGGTATTGTGCAAAATACCTTTCACATACAAGATATCGCGGGTGGTTTTCTCTTCGGCTATGGCCTTGCCAATGGAGTCGGGGAAATGAATAGCAATGGCACGCTGAAAAATAGGTTTGAAGGCCTTGGGGTTGTACAGCAAGGCATTGTCTATCCCCCGGAAATCGGGCGATTCGTAATGAATAATCTGATAGTTTGCATCGGCCAAAAGCGGCTCTTTTACCAAATCTTCCAGCACGGCTCTGTTTTCAACTTCTTCCAATCCAATGATATCCGGAAGGTTTTTCCCATCAATACTATCAAAAACCACCGAAAGACTTTTGAGTTTTTGATGGTATTTCGTGGTATTCCAGTTTTTAACAGACGAAGGCGTAAATTCCTCATCGGTTTTATTGGGGGTGTCTATGGTGTCGAATAGGTTCTCCACATTGTAGAAGGCAATTGTAGAAACAATAAACGATGTATGGGAAGAATTCACCTTTGCGGTTGAGCAGGAATAAAGAATGATGAAGATGCCAATAACTGGTAAGAAAATCTTTTTCATGTAGAATCGGTTTGTTAAAATTTCCGGTTGCAAACATGCTGTGAAAAATCATACTATGCAAGTAAATTTTTGGTTAAATGCCTGATTTACCCTATTTTATTGGTAAGTGTGAACCTGCACTCTCTTGTTAAAAAGTAGGTTATACCCATCAAGGTTTGATGTTGAATCGCCGCGTTAATGAGTTTAATCTCCTCTGAATTAAATTATTACTCAGTAGCCAAAAAATAAAATATACATTGATTTCAGCTAATTATTCAACCACAAAACTTTTGCGATAGGATTTGTTTTTATTCCAACTAACGTAAAACTTAACTTATTGAAAATTTGCATTTAAGTTAAATCCTACATCTTGTGGTTTGAGATCAAATTTAGTAATATTTTTTTTAATGTTATTGATTAATGAGTCCGGTCTAAAAAGCCATCAAAAACGAAGATATAAAATACAACTACATGATTACTAATGTTTTATGAAACACAATTCAAAAATGCAACTATTTGATAAACAATGAATTGTGAATTTCAATATACTTTTACGACCTTTTTAGACCGGACTCATTAATTCTTCAACTATTGCTTCACAATTTGTTGAGTCAATATGGCACCATCGTTGGTTTGAAGACGCAAAAAGTAAACGCCTTTCTCTAAGTTGTTTAGCTCAATTCTGTTGGTTCCTTCCTGCAGATTTTCGCTGTAAACCAGTTGACCCGGACTGTTATAAACCAGAGCTTGACTGAAATTTTTGCTACCATCGGAAACAAAATAAACATCGTTGATGAAGGGGTTGGGATAGCAAGCCAGCTGAGTTGCAATATTTTGAATACCAACCAATTGATTTAGATTTTCTGCATTGAAGGTTGGTAACATTTGAATAAAATCGCCTGTTCCATTGGCGAAGCGGCCATAGGTGGTGTCGGTAGATTGAGCACCAAATTCAATTTGATCGAGCATATTGAGGCTGGCATCGGAGAGAATGATGGCTTCGCCCGATTTGGAGAGTTTGAAATCGGCATGAACTCCGGTTTGATCCACGTCTTCGTCGGCCCAAATAATCAAATAGCCATGTGATTCGATGGTAATATCGGGGAATGCCCATTTGTTGGGCTCATCAAGTTTGTCGCTCATATAGTATCCACTGAGATTGATGGGGGCGTTTCCGTTATTGAAGAGCTCAATCCAGTCTTCGTTTTCACCATCCGGATCCAGAATAGTAACTTCATTATCAGCCATAAACTCATTGATAACCAATTCGCCGGTTGCCATGGAAGGAATAGGATCAGAATTTCCATTGCTCTGTGCCAGAGAAATAGAATTTAACCCTGAGACCAGTAATATTAAGGCAACAAAAAAAGTGTAGATAAATTTTTTCATAGGTCTGTTTTTATATTTACACCACAAAGCTAAGGTTTTTAGTCTGGTTTTAGAGGTTTAGGATAATAAAAAAGATGTTGGGGACTTGGGGATTGGGAGACAGGGGGGACTTAGGGACTTGGAGATTGGACGCGGTCTTCGAGCGAAGTCGAGAAGCCGGAATACAATAGTCAAATCCTTTCCCCGTTCATCTCGGCTACGCTCGATGACCGGAGATTCGGCTTCGCTCGATGACCGGAGCCGAAACACCGAACAAAACAACAACGAACGACGAACAAAAGAACAAACAACAAATTAAACCCGAAGCAAGCCCCGAAAACCGCGGGCGGCATAGTAGGATTCGGCGCTGTTATGATAAACAAAGACAGTTTCGTAGCGATAGTCGCAGAAAATGGCGCCTCCTTTTTCCCTGATATTTTGTGGGGTAAGGACCCAGCTCGATGTTTTGGTGTCGAAGGTGCCCAAAGATTGTAGATGGCGATATTCCAGCTCTGAGAGAATTTCGATGCCCATTTCTTTGGCCATTTCCAAAGCGCTGTGG
>DYSN01000343.1 GCA_020718205.1 Draconibacterium orientale | reverse complement strand
GTTCCAACCCCTATAATGCCAACCCGTATCATGCCTTTTCGCCTTCTAAACTTTTCAGATATTTTTTGATATTTCGTGCGGCTTGGCGGATTCTGTTTTCATTTTCAATCAGTGCAATGCGCACATACCCTTCCCCCGCTTCTCCAAAGCCATTACCTGGACTTACAGCTATTTTTGCTTCGCTTAAGAGCTGTTTCGCAAATTCCATACTGCCTAAATGTGCGGCGACATCAGGAATTTTTGCCCACACAAACATGGTAGATTGTGGTTTTTCCATCGGCCATCCTGCATTGTTAAAACTCTCCACCAAAACATCACGGCGCTTTTGATAGGTAGCTCTGATTTCGTCCACACACTCTTGTGGACCATCAAGCGCTACTGTTGAAGCCACTTGAATGGGGGTAAACATCCCATAATCAAACCATGATTTGATTTTTTGCAAAGCCCCTACAAGCTTTTTATTGCCTACGACAAACCCTACACGCCAGCCTGCCATATTGTAACTTTTGGAAAGTGTGTAGCATTCAACGGCGACATCACGAGCCCCTTCAACTTGAAAAATGGAAGGTGTTTCATACCCATCATACGATAAATCTGCATACGCAATATCACTAATAATATAAAAACGCTCCTCTTTAGCATACGCAACCAACTCTTCATAAAAAGCCACATCCGTTGTGACACAGGTTGGATTATGCGGAAAATTCACGACAACATATTTGGGTTTTGGCGCTGATTCACGAAATACTTTTTTAAGCTTCTTAAAAAACTCTACTTTATCCAATACATAGTTTTCATCGTAATCAAGACCAAATTTATGAACATTCCCCCCCGCAATCATAAATGCATACGCGTGAATGGGGTAGGCAGGATCTGGAACGACAGCAACATCTCCTGGATTGATAATGGCTTGTGCCAAATGCACAAAGCCTTCTTTACTTCCTAATGTTGCAACCGCTTCTGTGTTGGAATCAAAGATAACACCGTACTTACGTTGATACCATGAACAAATGGCAAGACGGAGTTTGAAAATTCCCTTACTTACTGAATAGCCGTGTGTGCCATCTTTTTGAGCGGATTCTACCAATTTATCAATAATATGCTGTGGCGTTCTGCCATCGGGATTTCCCATGGAGAAGTCAATAATATCATCTCCCGCCCGACGCGCTGAGAGTTTTAAATCATTAATTTGTGCAAAAACATACCCTGGGAGTCTATCAATCGTATTAAATCGTATTTCATCAAACATTTTAATTTCCTTTT
>DYSN01000045.1:2852-28332 GCA_020718205.1 Draconibacterium orientale | reverse complement strand
AATTGTGAATTTCAATATACTTTTACGACCTTTTTAGACCGGACTCATTAATTATTTTTTTAAAATTTAAATTTAGTTTCCAAATCCATTTAATACTGATATTTAACATATTTTTTACCAACTATGTAAAATCAATTTCATTTTTATAAGGAAATTCATAAGCTTCCAACCAGAATTTTATCCTCGTGAACATAAACACCAAAAAATACCCGGCATTATGTCCATTTTATCTGATTTTATTCAAATAAACTTATTGTTTGTTACTATAAGACCCTTGCTTTTTTCGATCTCTAATACCATAACAATTTCATAGAAAAAGCCTGACTCCAATATTTGGTGTCAGGCTCTTTTTAAAAGGTAGAATAAATTAACGACTAAGCTTTTGTTTCGTCATCAGAAACTGTATCTACAACAGGTTCTTCTGCTTTAACCACTGGAGTTTCCTCCACTTTAGCTTTTACCACCGGAGCATCAGCAGTTTTACCAGAGCCTCTTCTACTTCTTCTCGATTTCTTGGTTGTTTCTTTTGCATTGAGCATGTGCTCGTTGAAGTCTACCAATTCGATCAAACACATTTCTGCATTGTCGCCAAGACGATTGCTCAATTTAATGATGCGGGTATAACCACCTGGTCTGTCAGCCACTTTTACAGAAATATCTCTGAATAACTCTGTCACAGCTTCTTTGCTTCTGAGGTAAGCAAAAACAGTTCTTCTGGAGTGTGTGCTGTCAGTTTTTGATTTAGTGATTAATGGTTCCACATAGATTCTTAAAGCTTTGGCTTTGGCAACTGTGGTTTTAATTCTTTTATGAATAATGAGAGAAGTAGCCATATTCGAAAGCATCGCTTTTCTATGTGTATTGGTTCTCCCTAAGTGATTGAATTTCTTATTATGTCTCATTTCGATTAATCCTTATCTAATTTGTACTTAGCAGTGTTCATACCAAACTCCAGGTTTTTATTTTTAACCAGCTCTTCAAGTTCAGTTAATGATTTTCTTCCGAAATTTCTGAATTTTAAGAGGTCGTTTTTGTTAAAAGCAACAAGTTCACCTAAAGTTTCTACATCGGCAGCTTTCAAACAGTTGAGAGCGCGAACAGAGAGATCCATATCCACAAGTTTGGTTTTCAAAAGTTGACGAATATGTAGTGTATTTTCGTCAAACTCATCAGAAACAGACTTTTCTTCGGTTTCGAGAGATATTTTCTCATCGGAGAAAAGCATAAAATGATGAATAAGGATTTTGGCAGCTTCTTGTAAAGCGGCTTTTGGAGCAATAGAGCCATCGGTATCAATATCAATAACCAACTTTTCAAAGTCGGTTTTTTGTTCTACCCTATAATTTTCCACATCATATTTCACATTTTTGATGGGAGTGTGGATAGAATCAATAGCTATTGTACCAACTGGATCGTTGATATTTTTATTTTCTTCAGCGGGCACATATCCTCTACCTTTTTGAATGGTAATTTCCATATTCAGCTTTACTGAAGATTCAATGTGGCAAATAATCTGATTGGGATTAAGCACTTGAAATACAGAAAGGTATTTATTTATATCACCTGCTTTGAATGTCTCCTGATCGCCAATAACTACATTGACTTTTTCAGCAGTTTCGCTTTCGATTTGCTGTTTAAACCTCACCTTTTTCAGGTTAAGGATGATATCAGTAACATCTTCTATAACACCTTTAATGGAGGCAAACTCGTGATCTACCCCTTCAATTCTGATACTTGTTATAGCATACCCTTCCAATGAGGACAATAATATCCTTCTGAGGGCATTTCCGATAGTAATACCAAATCCCGGCTCCAAAGGACGAAATTCAAACAGTCCCTTTGAATCAGTCGATTCAATCATAATTACTTTATCGGGTTTTTGGAATGCTAAAATAGCCATATAACGTTCCTTTTTAACTTGGTTATTACTATATTTTATTTCGAATAGAGTTCCACGATCAACTGTTCGTTGATGTTTTCTGGAATATCTGCTCTTTCCGGATAATTCATAAATCTACCGGATAATTTATCACCATCCCACTCTAACCAAGGATAATTTATTCTGGAAACAACTGAACTAGTTACAATTTCAAGTGATTTGGATCTTTCTCTAACTGCTACAACATCACCAGGACGAAGGCTATAAGAAGGAATGTTAACGACTTTGCCATTAACAGTAACATGACGGTGCGATACAAACTGGCGGGCAGCTGAACGGCTTGGGGCAATGCCCAAACGGAAAACCGTATTGTCTAACCGAGATTCGATGAGTTGCAATAATACTTCACCGGTAATACCTTTTTTACGAGAAGCCTTATGGAATATGTTTCTGAACTGACGTTCCAGAATTCCATAGGTATATTTTGCTTTTTGCTTTTCCTTCAGCTGGGTTCCATACTCCGAAATTTTCTTTCTGCGGGCGTTGGGACCGTGTTGTCCTGGAGGATAATTTTTCTTCTCATAGCTTTTATCGGGACCAAATAATGGTTCACCAAATTTTCGAGAGATTTTAGTCTTTGGACCAATATATCTTGCCATAAAATAATGTTTTTTGCCTCAACTAAAAAATTATCATAAAAGTTGAAGCTGTTAATACTCAATTTAAATTAAACTCTTCTTTTCTTAGGAGGACGACATCCGTTGTGTGGAAGTGGAGTCACATCCTTAATTTCGGTTACTTCGATCCCAGTGGAATGAATTGTACGGATAGCGGAATCTCTTCCAGCACCTGGGCCTTTCACATAAACCTTAACCTTTCTCAAACCTAAATCAAAAGCAACTTTTGCACAATCGCCTGCTGCCATTTGAGCTGCATAGGGAGTGTTCTTTTTAGAACCTCTAAAGCCCATTTTACCGGCTGACGACCATGAAATTACCTGCCCTTGATTATTAGTTAGAGAAATGATAACGTTATTGAAAGAAGCATTTACAAAAGCTTTTCCAGCTGCTTCTATCTTTACAACTCTCTTTTTGGTAACCTTTTTAACTTTCTTTGCCATAATAAAAAACTTCTATTCGTTTTTCTTTAGTTTTTATTTAGTTGCTTTTTTCTTACCAGCAACTGTTTTCTTTTTGCCTTTTCTGGTACGGGCATTATTTTTGGTAGATTGTCCGCGCAAGGGTAATCCCAAACGATGACGCACGCCTCTGTAACATCCAATATCCATTAACCGCTTAATACTCATCTGAACTTCAGAACGTAACTCACCTTCAATAACAAATTGTTTAGAGATAATCTCACGAATTTGCTTTTGTTCGGCATCTGTCCAATCCTGAACTTTTTTGTTCACATCAATACCAGCCTCTGCGAGAATACGCTGAGCGCTACTCTTACCTATTCCGTAAATGTAGGTTAACCCAATTTCTCCTCTTTTCTGTTTGGGTAAATCAATACCTGCAATCCTAGCCATATGCTTAACTTATTAAATGATTAACCCTGACGTTGTTTAAACTTGGGGTTTTTTTTGTTTATTACATATAATCTTCCTTTTCTGCGTACTATTTTGCACTCAGCACTTCTCTTTTTAATTGATGCTCTTACTTTCATCGCTCGTTTATTTATATCTAAATGTTATTCTTCCTTTTGAGAGATCGTAGGGTGACATTTCGACTTTTACCCGGTCACCTGGCAATATCTTTATATAATGCATCCGCATTTTTCCACTGATGTGCGCTGTGATGATATGTCCATTTTCAAATTCAATTCTGAACATAGCATTACCAAGCGATTCAATCACTTTACCATCTTGTTCTATCGACAACTGTTTGGCCATACAATCTTTACACCTTTTGTTTTAATACTTCTTCAATAAATTCAAATGTTGATAATATCTCTGCCTGTCCCTTTCTTACCACAATATCGTGCTCGAAATGAGCTGCTGGCTTGCCATCGGCAGTTCTAATGGTCCAGCCATCCTTATCCTGAGTTACTTTAAACGTTCCTAAGGTAATCATAGGCTCTATGGCAAGTACCATACCTTCTTGTAACTTGGGGCCACTTCCTCTTCGCCCAAAATTTGCAACTTCGGGCTTTTCATGGAGGTTTCTACCCAGGCCATGTCCAACCAAATCGCGAACAACACCATAACCAAACTGTTCAACATGGCTTTGAATAGCATATCCTATATCTCCGACACGTTTCCCGCTTATAGCCTGTTCGATGCCCAAATACAAGGATTCTTTTGTTATTCGTAGCAGTTGCAAAGTTTCCTCCGCCACCTGACCCACAGCAAATGTATAGGCCGAATCTCCATAAAAACCATTCATGTATGTTCCACAATCAATGGATACGACATCGCCACCTTTAATAATTCGCTCGCCGGGTATTCCGTGAACTACTTCCTCATTAATACTAATGCAAAGCGTTGAAGGAAATCCCCCATAACCCTTAAAACCAGGAACAGCACCATGGTCGAGAATGAATTCTTCAGCAAGCTTATCAAGCCTGGCTGTACTCACTCCCGGCTCCAGTATTTTTGCAATCTCGGCCAGAGTTCTACCAACAAGTAATGAACTTTTTCGAAGAAGCTCTATTTCTTCCTCTGTTTTTATAGTAATATCACCTTTGGACATAGGCTACATTCCTGAAGGACCACGTCCTTTTATTCTTCCGGATTTTGTTAAACCATCGTAATGTCTCATAAGCAGATGACTTTCAATTTGTTGCAGTGTATCGAGAACAACACCCACCATAATGAGCAGCGATGTTCCACCAAAGAACTGTGCAAATTGATTATTAACTCCTACAATGCTTACAAAAGCAGGCATAATAGCTACAAAACCAAGGAAAATTGAACCAGGTAACGTAATTTTAGACATCACATCGTCTAAAAACTCCGCTGTTTTTTTACCAGGTTTAACACCGGGAATAAAGCCACCATTTTTCTTCATATCCTCTGCCATTTGGTTAGGATTAATGGTAACTGCAGTATAGAAGTAGGTAAAAATGATAATCATAATAAAGAAAACCAAATTATACCAAAATCCATTGATATTACTAAATGTAGCTGCAAATGCACTCATGGTTTCCGATTCGGAGAAACCAGCAAAGGTTATAGGCAAAAACATGATGGCCTGGGCAAATATGATTGGCATAACACCGGCTGCATTTACTTTCAGGGGAATATATTGACGAACTCCGCCATATTGCTTGTTTCCTACGATACGTTTAGCATATTGAACGGGTATTCTTCTTGTTCCCTGAACCAATAAAATGGTCAGAAGAATAACGAAGATTAGAACCACAATTTCGAGAACAAAATAAACAAGTCCACCGTTTAATTGTTCAATACGACTAATAAACTCTCCAAATAAAGCAAAAGGTAAACGGGCAATAATACCAATCATAATGATAAGGGAGATACCATTACCAATACCTTTTTCTGTAATTCTTTCTCCAAGCCACATAACAAATAAAGTACCGGCAACCAAAATGATGATGCTCGAAACCCAAAAGAAAGTTGTTGGAGAAGTGATGTTTGGATCGAAAGGAGAAATGGCTTGTGGAGGAAGTTGAGAAATAAGGTTGGTAATGTAGGCTGGTGCCTGAAAGGCAGTAATAGCTACAGTTAACCAACGCGTAATCTGATTGATTTTATTTCTTCCGCTTTCACCTTCTTTCTGAAGTTTTTGGAAATAGGGAATGGCCATACCTAAAAGCTGAATCACAATGGATGCAGAAATATAGGGCATGATACCCAAAGCAAAAATAGAGGCATTACTAAAAGCACCGCCTGAGAACATATTCAACAGACCCAACAAACCCGAATCGGTTTGATTTTTAAGAGCGTCTAATTGAGAAGGGTCTACACCAGGCAATACTACATAGGAGCCGAGTCTGTATATTAAAATAACTACAAGAGTATAGAGGATTCTCTTACGAAGATCCTCTATCCTAATGATATTTCTAATAGTTTCGATTAGTTTTTTCATGAAAATTGGTTTTATACTGTAGTTGCACTTCCGCCTTGGGCTTCAATCAAATTTTTGGCCGTTTCGGAAAAAGCATGAGCAAAAACATTGATTTTGCTTGAGAGCTCTCCCCTGCCTAAAACCTTAACATTGTCTTTGGCATGAACTACACCATGTTGAATCAAAACATCGATAGTAATCTCAGTAAGATTAAAATCTGTAGCTAATCTTTGTAAAACATCTAGATTAACACCTTGATATTCAACCCTGTTAATATTTTTGAACCCAAATTTTGGCACACGTCTGAACAAAGGCATCTGACCGCCTTCGAAACCTCTTTTTGATTTATAACCCGAGCGGGATTTAGCTCCTTTATGTCCTCTTGTGGAGGTTCCGCCTTTTCCCGATCCGGGTCCTCTACCTATCCTTTTGGAAGAATGGGTAGCACCATCTGCCGGTTTTAAATTACTTAAATCCATATTCGTATATACTTTAGATTTCTTTAATTTCTAATAAATGTCTAACCTTATTAATCATGCCTTCCATTGCCGGGTTTAAGGATACTTCTTTAACCTGATTCATTCTTGTTAACCCTAAAGCATCAAGCGTACGTTTTTGATCGGCGGGGCGACCAATGCGGCTTCGTATTTGTTTTATACTAACTTTCTTTTCCATCTCAGTTTATTATTATCCGTTAAACACTTTATCCAAATCTACACCTCTTAATTGAGCAATAGTCTTTGGATCTCTCAGGTTAGTCAATGCATCAATAGTAGCTTTTACTACAGAGTGCGGATTCGATGAACCTTTTGATTTAGCCAGTACATCTTTAATTCCAACGCTCTCGAAAACAGCTCTCATGGCACCACCGGCAATAACGCCTGTACCTGGTGAAGCCGGTTTCATAAAAACTCTTGCTCCGCTGTAGCGGCCAGTTTGTTCGTGAGGAAGAGTACCTTTCAAAATAGGAACTCTGATTAAATGCTTTTTAGCATCATCCACACCTTTTGCAATAGCAGCCGAAACTTCGTTTGCTTTACCTAAACCATAACCTACTACGCCATTCTCATTGCCTACTACAACTATAGCCGAGAAGCTGAAAGTTCTACCCCCCTTGGTTACTTTTGTAACCCTTTGAATGCTAACCAGCCTGTCTTTGAACTCTATTTCGCTGGATTTAACTCTTTTAATGATCTTGTTTGCCATAATTGATTACAGTTTTAATCCGCCTTCTCTGGCAGCTTCGGCCAATGATTTTACGCGGCCATGATACAAATATCCGTTACGATCAAATACTACAGTAGTAATTCCGGCACTTAATGCCTTTTCGGCAGCAAGTTTTCCAACAAGAGCTGCTTGCTCTATTTTGGTAACTTTTTGTTCCGCTATGGTTGCATCAGCCGATGAAGCGGCCAAAAGTGTATGACCTTTGGTGTCGTCGATAAGCTGAACATAAATCTGTTTATTACTTCTGTACACACTCATACGTGGTCTCTCAGCGCTGCCGACCACAATTCCTCTAATGCGCTTTTTAATTTTGAGTCTACGATACTCTTTTCTGTGCTTTACTTTCATTTTCTAAAGACATTAATTCCCCGGCTACACACCAGGTTAAGTATTTAATTATTTTTTCGATGCTGATTTACCAGCTTTCTTTCTCAATATTTCTCCCTGGAAGCGAATACCTTTACCTTTGTAGGGCTCGGGTTTACGCAAAGAGCGGACTTTAGCAGCCACCTGACCCAACAATTGCTTGTCGAATGATGTCATGGTTAGTGTGGGATTTTTCCCTCTTTCTGCAACGGCTGTAGCTTTTACTTCAGCGGGAAGAACAAAATATGTGTGGTGAGAAAAACCTAAAGCAAAATCGAGAATTTGTCCTCTAACTTCCACTTTGTAACCTACACCTACTAGTTCCTGAACGGTTTTAAAACCTTCACTAACGCCTTTTACCATATTGGCTATCAATGCTCTGTAAAGACCATGCTTGGCATTAACATCCTTATCTTCAGAATTATTCTCCAAAGTAAGGCTACCGTTTTCAATAACCATCTTTATTTCAGGATGAACTTTTTGTTTAAGTTGGCCCAATTTCCCGTCTACAGTCACTTCATTTTCGTCAGAAACGCTAATTGTAACACCTACAGGTACAGTAATGGGTAATTTTCCTATTCTTGACATTTCTTTATCTCCTTCCTATTAACTAACGTAACATAATATCTCACCACCAATATTTTGTTGACGAGCTTCTTTATCTGTAATGATTCCTTTAGAAGTAGAAATGATTGCAATACCAAGACCGTTAATCACTTTTGGAAGATCTTCGGCGCCTTTATAAACCCTCAAACCGGGTTTACTTACGCGGGTGAGTTCTTTAATGGCACTCATTTTTGTTGATGGGTGATATTTGAGAGCTATTTTAATTACGCTGTCAATGGTGCCTTCATTATCCACTTTAAATTGAAGTATGTATCCTTTTTCAAAAAGAATTTTGGTAATATTCAATTTGATGCTGGAATAGGGAACCTCAACAATTCTATGATTAGCACTGATGGCATTTCTTAATCTAGTTAAGTAATCTGCTATTGGATCTGTATTCATTATTATCCGATTTTATAAATTTTAAAACTACCAGCTTGCCTTTGTAACTCCGGGAATCAGACCATTATTAGCCATTTCGCGGAAGTTAATACGAGAGATACCAAACTGACGCATGTAACCTTTTGGTCTACCAGTCAATTTGCAGCGATTGTGAAGACGAATTGGATTCGAATTCCGAGGCAATTTTTGAAGAGCCACCCAGTCACCGGCAGCTTTTAACTCTTCTCTTTTTGCTGCAAACTTGTCAACGAGCTTTTGTCTCTTGACTTCTCTAGCTTTCATTGATTCTTTAGCCATAACTAACTTCTTTTAATATTTTTGAATGGGAAACCAAATTCGCGTAACAATGCATAGCACTCTTTATCAGTTTTGGCAGTAGTTACAATCGTAATGTTCATTCCATTAATTTTTGTCACTTTATCCAAATCAATTTCGGGAAAAATGATTTGTTCAGAAACTCCGAAAGTGAAATTGCCTCTACCATCGAATCCTTTCTCGTTGATTCCACGGAAGTCGCGGATACGGGGAATAGCCACCGACACCAGACGGTCGAGGAATTCATACATATTCTGACGTCTTAATGTAACACGCACGCCAATGGGCATGTCTTTACGAACTTTGAAGTTTGAGATATCTTTTCTCGATTTTGTTGAAACTGCTTTCTGTCCAGCGATAAGTGATAACTCTTCAACACCTGTTTCAATTCTCTTCTTATCAGTGATGGCTTCGCCTAATCCCTGATTGATAGAAATTTTAAGGATTTTGGGTATTTGCATACTGCTTTTATAGTTGAACTCATTTTGCAAAGCAGGTGCAACTTCTTTCACATACTTATCGTGTAATCTTGGTGTATACATTAGTTGATTACCTCCCCTGATTTTTTCGAAAATCTTACAGACTTTCCGGTTTTTTCATCTTTTTTTCTACCCACTCGGGTGGCATTACCTTTACCATCTAAAATCATTAGATTGGAAATGTGAATGGGAGCTTCCTGCTCTAAAATTCCACCTTGAGGACTCTTAGCATTAGGTTTTGTGTGCTTCTTCACCAGATTGGCACCTTCAACCACCGCACGACTTGTCTCGGCATTTACCCTCAAAACGCGACCTTGTTTGCCTTTTGATTCGCCGGAAATCACTTTTACAGTGTCTCCTTTTTTAATATTTATCTTCACGCTCATGTCTTTACTTTTTATAACACCTCAGGTGCAAGAGAAACAATTTTCATAAAATCTTTTTCACGAAGCTCACGTGCAACCGGGCCGAAGATACGAGTTCCGGTCATTTCACCTGCGTTGTTTAACAATACTACGGCATTGTCGTCGAAGCGGATGTATGAACCATCGTTTCTTCTGACTTCTTTCTTAGTACGAACAACCACTGCTTTAATCACAGTTCCTTTTTTCATTCCACTGCTGGGAAGGGCAGATTTTACAGCAACCACAATTTTATCTCCAAGTGAGGCATATCTGCGGCCTGTGCCGCCCAATACTTTTATTACCAGCACCTCTTTGGCTCCACTGTTATCTGCTACAGTACATCTTGTTTCTGTTTGTATCATGATTACTTAGCTCTTTCTATGATTTCTACTAATCTCCAACACTTGTTCTTACTCAGAGGACGAGTCTCGCTAATACGAACGGTGTCGCCGATATTACACTCATTTTTCTCGTCATGAGCCATAAATTTGTTGGTCTGTTTAACAAATTTTCCATAAATGGGGTGTTTCTTTTTCATTTCAATTTCCACCACAATGGAGCGGTCCATTTTATTGCTAACCACAAGACCTA
This sequence comes from Draconibacterium orientale, assembly GCA_020718205.1. Classification (GTDB taxonomy): domain Bacteria; phylum Bacteroidota; class Bacteroidia; order Bacteroidales; family UBA12170; genus UBA12170. Next base: position 18,032 of record DYSN01000045.1, on the reverse strand, counting down.
CTTTCTCTTTTCTTAAATTTCTTTCCATTTTAATGATCTTATTTATCTGCAAGTCTTCTAGAATTCAACTCGGTTAACAGTCTTGCAATATTTTTTTTATACTCACTCAACACATTAGGATTTTCCAATGGTGATACGGTATGATTTAACCGGGATTTTTCCAATATTGAACGTTGATCCTCTAAGCGTTCTTGAATATCTTTTGTAGATAACTCTTTTATCTCTGAATTTTTCATCCTACCCTTTTTTATTCTTCAACGTAATCTCTTTTTACCACAAATTTTGTATTCACCGGAAGCTTTTGAGCACCTAAGCGCATAGATTCTCTTGCTGTTTCCAGATCAACACCAGCAGATTCGAAAATGATTCTTCCTGGTGATATACGGGCTACAAAGTATTCAGGAGCTCCTTTTCCTTTACCCATCCTTACTTCGGCAGGTTTCTTAGTTACCGGTTTGTCGGGGAATACCCTAATCCATAACTGACCTTGACGTTTCATGCGGCGGGTGATAGCTTGACGGGCCGATTCTATTTGTTTACCTGTCATCCATGTTTCTTCCAGAGATTTGATTCCAAAAGTTCCAAACGAAAGCTCAAAGCCCCTTTTGGCAAATCCCTTCATTTTACCCTTTTGCTGCTTTCTGAATTTTGTTTTTTTAGGCTGTAACATATCTTTACAAATTTACCTTGTTCCTAACTTATTTCTTTCTTTTTTGCTGAGGTCTTTTACCTACCTTTTCGGGAACTACTCCTGTGGGAACCAATTCCGGCTTTCCATAGATTTCGCCCTTGCAAATCCAAACCTTAATCCCGATTCTTCCATAAGTGGTATGTGCTTCGGCTAAAGCATAATCAATGTCGGCTCTTAAAGTGTGCAATGGAATACGTCCCTCTTTGTACATTTCGGAGCGAGCCATCTCTGCACCACCAACACGACCACTAATAAGAATCTTAACGCCTTCGGCTCCAGCTCTCATGGTCGAAGCTATGGCGGTTTTAATGGCACGTCTGAAAGAAATACGACCCTCGATCTGGCTGGCAACATTTCTTGCTACCAAGATAGCTTCGAGTTCTGGACGTTTAATTTCCGATATATTGATTTGAACTTCTTTCTTTGTTAGTTTTTTCAACTCCTCTTTGAGCTTGTCTACTTCCTGACCACCTTTTCCAATGATAATACCTGGACGTGCTGTGTGAACAGTAACAGTAACTAATTTGAGTGTACGTTCAATGGTAATTTTTGCAACGCTGGCTTTGGTTAAACGAGCAGACAGATACCTTCTGATATGCTCATCTTCTACCAATTTATCGTCGAATTTTTTACCACCAAACCAATTAGAATCCCATCCTTTGATGATACCTAATCTTAAACCGATTGGATTTGTTTTTTGTCCCATAGTTTCTTTTTAACTCCTATTAGTTTTCTTCCTTAATTATTCTACTATCAACCACAATAGTCACATGATTGGAACGTTTGCGAATTCTGTGAGCTCTGCCTTGAGGGGCTGGTTGAATTCTTTTCAGTGATCTGGCGCTGTCAACATAGACTTCAGAAACGAAAAGTTTCGAATCTTCCATACGTTGTCCTTCGTGTTTTGCCTGCCAGTTTGCGACTGCCGACAAAAGAAGTTTGTATAGTCTGTTAGAAGCCTCTTTTGGAGAGTGTTTTAAAATGTATAGGGCATTCTCTACACTCACTCCACGTACCAGGTCTGCTACCAATCTCATTTTTCGGGGAGATGTGGGGCAGTTATTTAATTTCGCAAAAGCGGTTACTTTTTTCGCTTCTTTGATTTTTTCTGCTGTATTATGTTTTCTGGATCCCATATGTCTCTATCCTTTCTTATTTCTTACCTTTATTCTTGCTACCTGCGTGACCACGGAAGATTCTGGTGGGAGAGAATTCACCCAACTTATGTCCTACCATGTTCTCGGTAACATAAACAGGAATAAACTTATTTCCGTTGTGTACTGCAATTGTTTGTCCTACAAAGTCAGGAGAAATCATAGATGCTCTGCTCCAGGTTTTAATTACAGTTTTCTTTCCAGCATCAACATTATCCAAAACCCGCTTTTCGAGTTTGAAATGTATAAATGGACCTTTTTTAAGCGAACGACTCATAATTTAGAGATATTTAATTCCTTATTTCTTTCTTCTTTCAATAATGTACTTGCTACTATCTTTCTTAGGATTACGTGTTTTGTAACCTTTAGCTGGAATACCCTTTCTACTTCTGGGGTGACCTCCGGACTGTCTGCCTTCTCCACCGCCCATTGGGTGATCTACCGGGTTCATTACTACACCGCGGGTTCTTGGACGTCGGCCCAACCAACGAGATCTGCCGGCTTTTCCCGAACGCTCCAGGTTGTGTTCTGCATTGGAAACCATTCCAATGGTAGCACGGCAACTTTGAAGAATCATTCTGGTTTCGCCACTGGGCATTTTCAATATGGCGTATTTTCCGTCGCGGGTCATTAATTGTGCATAACTCCCTGCGCTTCTGGCCATTTTAGCTCCCTGTCCGGGTCTTAATTCCACATTGTGAATGATAGTACCATAAGGAATTTCGCTCAAATACAAGGTGTTACCTACATCTGGTGTGGCACCTAACCCGCTCATAATCTCTTGTCCAACCTGTAAACCATGGGGAGCTACGATATAGCGTTTCTCTCCATCGGCATAAACTACAAGGCTGATCCTCGCTGATCTGTTTGGATCGTATTCTATACTTTGTACCTTGGCAGGAATTCCTTCTTTATCTCTTTTAAAGTCGATAATTCTATAATTCCTTTTATGACCACCGCCAATATAACGCATGGTCATATTTCCGTTATTATTTCTACCACCTGTTCTTCTGATACCTTCCAACAAGCTCTTTTCTGGGACTGAGGTGGTAATATCGCTATTATCGCTTACTTGTTTGAAGCGTTGTCCCGGGGTTGTTGGTTTGAATTTTTTTAAAGCCATCTATTTAAATATTGCTATAAAAATCAATTGTTTCACCATTGGCTAATGTCACTATAGCCTTCTTAAATGCACTCTCTTTTCCTGAGATGAAGCCTGCTTTTGTATTGCGGCTTTTTGTTTTCCCCAGATAGTTCATTGTATTAACAGAAACTACTTCCTTACCGTACATTTCTTTCACAGCTTGTCCGATTTGGATTTTATTGGCGTCTCTGTTTACAATAAAGCCATAACGATTAGGATACTTTTCAGTAACCGCTGTCATTTTCTCTGTAATGATTGGCTTAATTATAATACCCATTGTTTTACTTTTTAAGGTTCGAAATTCTTAAACTTTATTTAAACTAATTCAGAAAAAGATTCCAGAGAGCTTTCCAGCACAACCAGATTCTTTGCTCTTAAAATTTCGTAAGTGTTTAAATCTGAAATAGTTAAAACAGAAACATTCTGTAAATTTCGAGTCGACAAATATACGTTTTTATTTAATTCCTTCGACACAATCAGCGTCTTTTTTCCTGTTAATTCAAGATTCTTGATGATTTCCACCATTTTTGAAGTCTTGGGATCATCGAAACTGATGTCTTCCAATACTTTTATTGCTGAATCTTTGGCTTTATAGGATAAAGCGGAAAGACGTGCCAAATCTTTTAATTTTTTATTCAGTTTGAACCCATAAAGTCTGGGCCGAGGTCCAAAAACTCTGGCTCCACCTTTCATAAGTGGCGACTTAATGCTACCTGCACGTGCTCCGCCGGTACCTTTTTGTCTTTTAAGTTTTCTGGTGCTCCCGGAGATGGTGCTCTTCTCCAGCGAACTGTGTGTTCCTTGTCTCTGATTGGCGTTGTATTGTTTAACAGCTAAATAAATAGCATGATCATTGGGCTCAATACCAAACACCTTGTCGTCCAGAACAACTTTCTTTCCGGTTTCTTTTCCGTTGATATTATATACTGCTACTTCCATCTTTCAATTGTTAAATATGAACCTTTTGAACCAGGAACAGAACCTTTGATTACCAAAATATTTTGTTCTGGAATAATTTTTACTACCTGTAGATTAATCACCTTTACTCTTTTGTTTCCGGTTTGTCCGGCCATTCTCATGCCTTTAAAAACTCTTGAAGGCCATGAAGAAGCACCTAATGAACCTGGAGCTCTTAAACGGTTGTGCTGACCATGGGTAGCACCTCCAACTCCACTAAATCCATGGCGCTTGATAACGCCCTGAAAACCTTTTCCTTTAGATATTCCTACAATATCCACATACTCGCCTTCGGCGAAAACATCTACATTAACTGTTTCACCAAATTTCTTTCTGTCTTCAAATCTGGTAAACTCTGCTAACATTCTTTTTGGTGTAGTATTGGCTTTTTCAAAATGACCACGCAACGCTTTAGAAGTTTTTTTCTCCTTTTTGTCGTCATAGCCAAGCTGAATAGCCTCATATCCATCTATCTCGATGGTGCGAACTTGGGTAACTACACATGGACCAGCTTCGATTACTGTACAAGGAATGATTTTACCATTCGCATCGTACACACTGGTCATCCCAACTTTTTTTCCGATAATTCCTGACATCTTTTAAAAAGCCTTTTAAATTAATTACACTTTAATTTCTACTTCAACTCCACTAGGCAACTCTAAGCGCATTAGGGAATCGATAGTTTTTGCGTTGCTGCTATAAATATCCAGCAATCTTTTGTAAGAGCTCAATTGAAACTGCTCTCTCGATTTTTTGTTCACAAAGGTCGACCGGTTAACAGTGTAGATTTTTTTATGTGTTGGCAATGGTATTGGACCATTAACAACAGCACCTGTAGATTTTACAGTTTTTACAATCTTCTCAGCTGACTTGTCAACCAGATTGTGATCATACGATTTTAGTTTAATTCTAATCCTCTGACTCACGTTTATTGTTTTTTTTATGATCGTTTAATTATTTCTTTCCTACTACTTCTTCTACTACACTTTTGGGTGCTTCGGCAAAGTGACTGAATTCCATACTTGATGATGCTCGTCCAGAAGTGATGGTTCTTAGAGCGGTAACATAGCCAAACATTTCGCGCAATGGAACTTTGGCTCTTACAACTTGAGACCCGATTTTGGCATCGATTCCTTCTAATTGTCCACGACGACGGTTAAGGTCACCACTCACATCTCCGAGATAATCATCGGGTGTAGTAATCTCTACCTTCATTATGGGTTCTAAAAGTACGGTGGATGCTTTTCTGGCAGCTTCTTTAAAACCAATCTTTGCAGCAAGCTCGAAGCTTAACTGGTCAGAATCCACTGCGTGATAAGAACCATCGATGAGTCTTACTTTCATGCTATCAATGGTAAACCCTGCCAAAACACCATTTTGCATGGCTGCAGCAAAGCCTTTCTGGATGGAAGGTACATATTCTTTAGGAATATTACCGCCTTTAACATCGTCTACAAATTGTAACCCTTCAACTCCAGCGTCGGCGGGACCCAATTCAAAGATGATATCGGCAAATTTACCACGACCACCGGTTTGTTTCTTGTAAACCTCACGGTGATTAACAGTGGAAGTAATAGCTTCTTTGTAGCTAACCATTGGCTGACCCTGGGTACATTCTACTCCAAACTCACGGCGTAAACGGTCTAACAAAATATCTAAGTGAAGCTCACCCATACCACTAATAATGGTTTGTCCGGTGTCTTCATCAGTATTTACTTTAAAAGTAGGATCTTCCTCGGCAAGTTTAGCCAGCGCGATACCCATTTTATCCATATCCTTTTGAGTTTTGGGCTCAATGGAAACTTTAATAACAGGCTCGGGGAATTTCATTGATTCCAGAAGTATTGGGTTGCTCAGATCAGTTAATGTATCGCCGGTTCTGATGGTTTTAAATCCAACAGCAGCGCCAATATCACCTACACCAATCATATCGAGTGGTTCTTGTTTGTTTGAGTGCATTTGCATGATACGCGAAATACGCTCTTTCTTGCCGGTGCTGGCATTCAAAATATAAGATCCTGATTCCAATTTACCACTGTAAACGCGGAAGAAACAGATACGACCTACAAATGGGTCAGTCGCGATTTTGAAAGCCAAAGCCGAGAAACGGGTATCATCAACTTTTCTGATTTCTTCCTTACCAGTATCGGGATGAATTCCCATGACGGCGGGCTGATCCATTGGGCTGGGTAAATAGTCAATAACAGCATCCAATAACATTTGAACACCTTTATTTTTGAAAGCAGAACCACACAAAACGGGAGTAATTCTCATTTCTACAGTTGCTTTTCTAATGGCAGCACGGATTTCGTCCTGAGTAATACTTTCAGGATCGTTCATAAATTTCTCAAGAAGCTCATCGCTTTCTTCGGCTACTCCTTCAATAAGAGCCATTCGATATTCTTCTACGGTATCGATTAAGTCTTCAGGAATTGGAACTTCTCTGATTTCCACACCTTTTGAACCTTCGTCCCAAACCAGTGCGCGATTGGTAATCAAATCAACAACACCCACAAAAGTATCTTCGGCACCAATTGGAATAACCAATGGAACAGGATTTGCCTTTAATTTTTCTCTGATTTGTTTTAATACATCAAAGAAATCGGCGCCTGTTCTATCCATTTTATTGATAAAGCCAAGGCGGGGTACATTATATTTGTCAGCTTGACGCCAAACAGTTTCACTTTGGGGTTCAACACCACCTACAGCGCAAAACAGAGCGACAGCTCCATCAAGCACACGCAGTGAACGTTCAACTTCAACGGTGAAGTCAACGTGTCCGGGGGTATCAATAAGGTTTATTTTGTGTTTAATATTGTTGCGTTCCCAGTAAACAGTGGTAGCAGCAGAGGTAATAGTAATTCCACGTTCCTGTTCCTGGATCATCCAATCCATGGTAGCAGCACCATCGTGTACTTCTCCTATTTTATAACTTCTTCCGGTATAGTACAATATGCGTTCGGTCGTAGTGGTTTTACCCGCATCGATGTGCGCCATAATGCCTATATTTCTTCTATGTTCTAGTTTTTCAGACATCTTCTAATATGTATTTTAATCACACCCGTTTAGAAACGGAAATGTGAGAAAGCCTTATTTGCATCGGCCATTCTATGGGTTTCTTCTTTCTTTTTGAAGGCAGTACCTTCTTCTTTAAAAGCAGCTACAATTTCACCAGCCAATTTTTCACCCATAGTTTTTTCATGACGCTTGCGTGAAGCGTTAATCAATGCTTTCATTCCTATGGATTGTTTTCTTCCGGGACGGATCTCAGAAGGAATCTGGAAAGTGGCTCCACCAATTCTGCGGCTTCTAACCTCAACAGATGGTGTTACGTTTGCCAATGCTTTTTTGAAAACTTCTAAGCTATCTTCTTCTTTTACCTTGATACCAACTATTTCGATGGCTTGATAAAAAATATTGTATGAAGCATTTTTCTTGCCTGAGTACATAAGATTGTTCACAAACTTAGTAACCAAAACATCATTGAATTTTGGATCAGGAAGAATAATACGTTTTTTTGGTTTAGCTTTCCTCATTTCTGTTATTACTAAAAATTACTATTATTTCTTTGGACGTTTAGCTCCGTATTTTGATCTTCTTTGTTTTCTTCCATCTACTCCGGAAGTATCCAAAGCTCCACGAACGATGTGGTACCTTACTCCTGGCAGGTCTTTTACCCTACCGCCTCTAACCAATACAATAGAGTGCTCCTGTAAGTTATGACCTTCACCGCCAATGTAAGCATTTACCTCTTTGCCATTTGTTAACCTTACCCTGGCTACTTTGCGCATAGCTGAATTTGGTTTCTTAGGAGTGGTAGTGTATACTCTCAGGCAAACACCCCTGCGTTGAGGACAAGAATCTAAGGCACGGGATTTACTTTTGTATTCCAGTTTGTTTCGGCCTTTTCTTACTAATTGTTGTATTGTTGGCATACTATTAATAAATTTTTATATTTTAGTCTAATTAATCTCCCCTTAAATTTTGGGACTGCAAAAGTATACATATTTTTTTATATTCCAACTTCCTGATAAAAAAAATATTACGTTTTTATCAAAAGTTATTCACAAGCATCTGGCTTATGCCGCATAGCGCATCGAATAATTTCAAAATCAAAAACTTAATACTTTGCTCTATAAACAAAGACATGTTATTAATTCTTTAGCTATTTTCGCGCCATATTTAATAGTTTTTTAAGTTTGAAAAGCTCAATACTACCCGATTTTACAATGAATACCCATTGAAATCAAAATATATTCGTTGCTTTATACGTTGAAGACTGACCTGTTTAAGATATTAAGCGCAATTTTATTTTATTGGATAGAATTATGAATCACATCTTGTTTTTGCCCCGATGGTATCCCAATAAATACGACTCCATGTGGGGCTTGTTTGTAAAAAATCACGCAATTTCTGCTTCAAAAAAGCAAAAAATTAGTGTATTGTATCTCGAAACTAACTCCAAAATTACTGAAAAAACAGTATTTACTGAAGAATTCTCCCCTATCTACACGCTGACAATTTACTTTTCTAAACCATCCTGCAAAATCCTTTATTATCTCAAGCTACTTAATCTTTATTTTCAAGGATTGAAAATTGTTCGGAAAAGGCAGGGTTCTGTGGACATTATCCACGTTCATATCCTCACCAGAATGGGCTTCCTGGCCTGGATAACATCAAAATGGCTCCATATACCTTATATTATAACGGAGCATTGGAGCAGATATTTACCCAGCGTAAACGCGTATGGAGGTTTTTTAAGGAAGATTATTACCCGATTAATCGTGCAAAATGCAGAAGCTTTACTACCAGTTACACAAGATCTTAAAAATGCTCTGCAAAAACACGGTCTCGCCAACCCCCAATGTATTGTAATTCCAAATGTAGTAGCTCCTTCATTTTTCAACAACATCACGGTTACTAAGAATCTAACCACAAAAAGAATTATTCATGTGAGCACATTCGAAGACCGAAGTAAAAATATTTCGGGCATTGTGAACGCCATAAGCGAAATAAAAAATTTCAGAAAAGATTTCAAAATGGTTTTTGTGGGCCATGGTATTGACTTTGAAGAAATTAGTAGCCAGGTTAGGGACAAAGGGCTCAATGAAGTGATTGAGTTTACAGGTTTATTGGAAAATGAATCTTTGGTTCGTGAATACACTAAGGCAAGTTTTCTCCTTATCAATAGTAATTATGAAAACATGCCCGTTGTAATTAATGAAGCATTTGCTTCTGGACTTCCGGTATTATCAACACATGTTGGCGGCATCAGTGAGCATTTAAACAACCAGCGCGGCCGGCTAATAGAAGTCGGTAATCATCAGCAACTTATTGAAAATCTGAATTGGATGCTCGATCATTTTCATGAATTCGATTCTTTAGAAATCAGAAAATATGCCTTCGAAAATTTTTCTATGGAATCGGTGGGGTCTAAATTGCAACAGATATACCAGAAGGCTTTAAAAAGCTGAATTCGATTTTCGGAATAATGAAATTATCTTATCTTTGCACCCCCTTTTGGGGGATATTCACATGGGGTTGACTGGATTTGACAGCAAGAAAGTGTGATGGTAAGCATGCCGAGCGTTGTGAATATGGCTCGTAAACACTAACTCTCATTGCTGTGTAAATGGCGAAAACAACAATTACGCTCTTGCTGCGTAGTCTTGACACAGTCAGACTACCTTAATCCACGAATATAATTCGGGACAAGGCCTTCCCTCAGACGGACCCGCTCTGTTCCAAGCTGACCAAGGGGAGTCGTAAATTCGGAGATAGTCGTCGATAAACCTCGGGTTGCCGGCAAAATTAAGAGGATAAGGTAATGGATTGGGTGTCTTTTCCCGGCCATTATTCGAAAACCAACAAAAGAATAAGCATGTAGAAAGTCATTGGGCTGCTTGTTTGGACGAGGGTTCGAATCCCTCCAGCTCCACATTGATGAAGTACTTGGAGTGCCTGGAGTACTTGGAGTGCCGGGTGTAATTATTGTAAGGTTATTAATATTCATACTGATGGATAATAAGGAATTTGGCTTGCAATTAGAACTGAGAACCCGAAAATTTTCGGTTGAGATCATCAAATTATCCGTTGGTTTGCCAAATTCTCCAGAGGGAAAAGTTCTTAGAAATCAAATAACAAAATCCGGAACAAGCATTGGTGCAAATTTTCACGAAGCCAATAGATCGTGAAGCACCAATGAATTTAAAAGCAAGATAACAATCTGCGAATTAGAAGCGTGAGAAACTGTGTATTAGTTAAAAGTTATTGAAGAAATACAATGGATTGAAGATTCAGTATTGGAAAAGATTTTAAAGGCGTCTAATGAACTCCTTGCAATCTTTACATCAATCCATCACAAACTGAAATAAACCAAATCACTCACACTTTTCACAACACTTCAAGTACTAAAAAAAGGCTCCATAGTTTAAAGGATAGAATTTGAGATTCCGGTTCTCACGGTGGAGGTTCGATTCCTCCTGGAGTCACCTATTAAACATTGAATTTTTCAGACCTTATCTGAAAATTAATTAAATTATTACCTTTGCCTGCGAATCGAAAAAAATCCCAGTATGACAAAATGGATTGTATTTGTGGCTATGGTGCTGTTGTTTACCATGTGTAAAAACAACAATAGCCGGCTTCCTGCCGATTATATTCACAACACAAAAACAGCAGATGGCACTGATAGTAGCAAAGATATGCCACTAATAAGCTTTAAAAAAACGGAACACGATTTTGGAAAAGTTATACAAGGCGAATTGGTTTCGTATGGATTCCGGTTTACTAATTCAGGTAAAACGGATTTAATAATCTCGAGTGTTACTTCCTCCTGTGGCTGCACGGTGTCCAGTTACCCAAGTCGCCCCATTAAACCGGGAGAATCGGAAATAATTGAAGCAAAATTCGATAGCAATAACCGTCTGGGCTTTCAAAATAAGAGAATTACTGTTCTAACAAACTCAGAACCAGCCAAACATATTTTGAATATTACGGCAGAAGTGATAAAACCATAATAAGAATTAAACTAAACTATATAAGATGAATCTTTTAACAATTTTATTATTTGCACCTCCGGCAGAAGGAAGTGAACAAGGTGGAATCATGTCTTTTCTGCCCCTGATATTAGTCATCATTGTTTTCTACTTCTTTTTTATCCGTCCGCAGATGAAAAAAAGCAAGGAACAGAAAAAATTCAGAGAAGAGCTTAAAAAAGGCGACGACGTATTAACCATTGGTGGAATTCTTGGCAAAGTGGTAAAAATTGATGAAACATCAATTATTATTGAAACCGAAGGGCAAACCAAGATTAAAGTGGCCAAATCTGCTATTGTCCCTCAGGACACCACAGTAGGTCAAGCCAAGTAATCTGAAACACATTTTTTTGAAAGCTCTTTGCTTACCTGGTTAGCAAAGAGCTTTTTTTTACTTTTACAGCCTCCTATGCGAAAATCAATCAAAAAAATAAAAAACAATAAATCGACAGTATTTTTTATCTGTTTGATTCTGTCAAGCTTGCTTTGGCTCATGCTCAAGCTATCGAAAGAATATGAACTGGAAATAGAAATACCTATTGTTTATCAGGAGCTTCCGGCTGACAAGGCTCTTATATCTCCTTACGATTCGCTTCTCACAGTTCAACTATCCGACAATGGTTTCTATTTTTATGGTCGTCAGTTTTTGGGGATTAAAAACGAAATCTTCATTCCGCTGTCTATGATGCGAAAAAATACTTCTGGAGATAACCTAGACCATTATTATATCACCACCACTTTACTTAGCGACCAGATAAATGCCGCATTTGGCTCAGAAAAAAACTTTCGTATCATCTCGCCCGACACCATTCACCTGTTTTTCTCGTCATTAAATTCAAAATATGTCCCGGTAAAAGCCCATGTAAATGCGGTGCTGGCACCACAATATCAACTCAAATCGGCCATGAAGTTAAATCCAGACCAGGTTACTATCTATGGCGATGCCAAAGTACTATCCCTCACCGATACCATTTTTACTGAATCGCTTAGTCTGGAGAATATTTCTCAGAATTATGCCACCGAAATTTCATTAAAATTGCTACATCAACTTCAGGCATCACCATCAAAAGTCTTGCTCAATATAGAAGTGGAGAAATATACCGAAGCAGAGATTCAAGTGCCATTAACCCCTGATATCCTGAGCGATAAAAAAATCAATATTTTCCCAAAGAATGTACGAATAAGATATGCCGTATCTTTTGAGAAATACAAGGAAGTGAGGATGGAAGATTTTATAGCTCTGGCAAGTGCCGATGCCAATTCGCCTGAAAAATTGATTATTCGACTCAAAAAATACCCAGAGTTTATCAGAATCATCGATTTTTCGCCTAAAGTTGCCGAATACATAATCATTAATTAATGCTAAAAATTGGACTCACTGGAAATATTGGCAGCGGCAAGTCGTTTGTGTGCCGAATATTCGATTCGCTGGGCGTTCCGGTTTTTTATGCCGATCAGGAGGCGCATAAAATACTGAATCACCCCCATACCCTCCCCCAACTTATTAAAGAATTTGGAGTGGAGATTATCAAACAAGACCAACAGATTGATCGTAAACTTCTGGCTTCGATAGTATTTTCAAAACCTGAGAAATTAAACGCACTTAACTCAATCATTCACCCGCGTTTATTGACAGAATTTGCCAGCTGGGCCCAACTTCACGAAGATTTTAAATATATCATTATGGAAGCGGCCATTTTATTCGAAAATGACTTTCAGAAAAATGTGGATAAAACTGTTGTAGTGGCGGCACCCTTAGAAATAAGGCTTCAACGAGTGGTGGAGCGAGACGCCCTGGATGAAAAATCGGTAATGCAACGGATGCAAAACCAACTCAGTGATGCCCACAAAGAGCTTTTAGCCGATTATTTGATTATAAATAATGGTGATGAAATGCTACTTCCGCAAATTATAAAACTTCATAATCTATTCAATTCATTATTAATATGATAACTCAAATTGCTCAAGCCGTTGGCATTAAAACAGACCAGGTGCAAAATGTGCTTGAATTACTTGCTGCCGATGCTACCATTCCTTTCATTTCGCGCTACCGCAAAGAAAAAACCGGTGGATTAGACGAAGTTCAAATAACACAAATCAGGGATCTTTTGCAGCAGATAACCCAGTTCAACGAGCGAAAAGCCACCGTAAAAAAATCGTTGGAAGACCAGGGATTGTTGACAGCCGAGCTGCTTAAAACGCTGGAAAAAATTGATAATAAAACCGATTTGGAAGATTTCTATCTGCCTTATAAACCCAAGCGAAAAACCAAAGCCAGCGTTGCCATAGAAAACGGTTTGGAGCCTTTGGCCAAAATGATTATGTCGCAAAGCAATTCGAATATTGAACATAGTGCTCAGCGGTTTATAAACAAAAATATTGCAAACGCTGAAGATGCCTTGCAGGGAGCCCGCGACATTATTGCCGAATGGATTAATGAAGATGCACAAATCAGAAGGCGGTTGAGGCTTTTAATGAAACGTGAAGGCGAAATTATTTCGAAGCTTGTTAAGGGAAAAGAGACCGAAGGGGAACGATTTCAAATGTATTTTGATTACCGTGAAAAGTTAAAATTTGCAGCATCGCACAGAGTATTGGCAATGTTTAGGGGAGAAAATGAGGGATTTCTGAGACTTAAAATAGAGGCAGACCCGGAAAACTCGGTAGAATTAATTGGGTCTCAGTATATAAAAAACGGATCCACAACTTCCCGCCATATCAAGCTGGCCATAAACGATGCTTATAAGCGACTGCTTCAACCAAGCCTGCAAAACGAATTCAAATCGGAACTTAAGGAGAAGGCTGATGCTGAATCCATTCAAATTTTTGCTAAAAACCTAAAGGAACTGCTTTTGTCTGCCCCGCTAAAAAATAAACGGGTAATGGCCATCGACCCCGGATTTAGAACGGGATGCAAAGTGGTTTGTCTGAACGAAAACGGCGATTTATTGCACAACGAAACCATCTTCCCCCACCCGCCACAAAAGGAAACCAAGCAGGCATCGCACAAAATTACTTCCTTAGCCGACGCCTATAAGATTGAAATAATAGCCATTGGTAATGGTACTGCCGGAAAAGAAACAGAATTTTTCATCAGGGGGTTGATGTTTAAAAAGGTAATAAAAGCCATTATGGTGAATGAAAGTGGCGCCTCGGTTTATTCAGCTTCGGCGGTAGCGCGGGAAGAATTTCCACAATACGACGTTACTGTGCGCGGAGCAGTTTCCATTGGCAGAAGACTTATAGATCCATTGTCGGAATTGGTAAAAATAGACCCCAAGTCGATTGGTGTAGGACAATACCAGCACGATGTAGACCAGACGAAACTTTCGCAATCGCTTGATGAGGTTGTGATGAGTTGTGTGAATGCTGTGGGAACTGATATTAATACGGCCGGAAAACAACTGCTGAGCTATATATCGGGCATTGGACCCACTTTGGCCGAAAACATAGTACAATTCCGCAAGACAAACGGAAACTTCGCCAACCGCAAACAATTGCTTCAGGTGCCGCGACTGGGGCCGAAAGCCTTTGAGCAATCGGCTGGATTTTTAAGAATACATGGTGGCGATCATCCGTTAGACTCATCGGCTGTGCATCCGGAAAGCTACGCCCTGGTTCAAACCATAGCCAACAAGACGGGGTTAAAAATTGACGAACTCATTGGGAACCAAAAAGTACTCGATTCGCTGAATCTGGAAAACTTTGTTACCGACAAAATAGGACTCCCAACACTTCAGGATATTAAAAAGGAGTTGCTTAAGCCCGGATTGGACCCCAGAAAGGAATTTGACAACTGGGAGTTTGACCCCAATATAAACAAGCCTCAGGATTTGAAGCCGGGCATGAAACTAAAAGGAATTGTGACCAATATCACTGCTTTTGGAGCCTTTGTAGATATTGGCGTTCATCAGGATGGGCTGGTTCACAAAAGCAATATGGCCGATAAGTTTGTTCAGGATCCCAACGAGATTGTGGTGGTGGGCCAACGAGTTACGGTAACGGTGCTCGAGGTGGATTTGGTGAGAAAACGTATTCAGCTTTCTATGAGGTGATTGGTGATTAGTGATTGGTGATTGGTGATTGGTGATTGGTGACTGGTGATTGGTGACTGGTGATTAGTGACTGGACTTGGGCTTGCTTCGGCTTACTTCGACTTACTTCGACTTCGCTCAGTAACCGAAGGTCAGTAACCGA
>DYSN01000045.1:0-2752 GCA_020718205.1 Draconibacterium orientale | reverse complement strand
TCAGTAACCGAAGGTCAGTAACCGAGGCTCAACCGAGGCTCTGCAAATATCAATTAGTATTGGTTTCCTGCGGGAATAAAGGAAATGGCTAAAACTATTCTTTTTTGGTATTCTGTAAATACTATAAGTTTATACCTTTGCGTTCTTCTATCTCAAGTAAAAAAGTTATGACAAGAAAAATACTTTTAATATTCGTTATTCTTATTGGGTTTTCATCGTTAAAATCTCATGCTCAAAGAATTATGGGGGAAGCCATTTTGGGATTAAATATGTCGAAGGTTGAAGGCGACCTGGTGAATAACGGGAGTCTGAAATTTCAGAAACCCGGCCTAAACGTGGGCGTTGGAGCCCTTGTTCCAATTAACAAACATTTTTCTATCAATATTCAAACCTTGTTTACACAAAAAGGTGCATATAAAAAGGTTGGTGTTCATCCGGATAGTGCTATGCCATACTATAATACAAAACTTGATTATGCTGAGGTACCAATCCTGTTCAACTATCACGACAAAAAGGGGTTAACATTAGGAACCGGATTTAGTTATTCGAGGCTGGTTAGAGTGAAATGGGTGGTGAATGGGCGTACCATTTCCAGCAGTTTGAGCGATGGATTTTACGCACGCGACAATGTGGATTGGATTGCCGACTTCAAATACAAACTCTATAAGGATTTTCAGATAAATTTACGTTATCAATACAGTCTGACCAGTATTTGGAGTGGTCCGGACGAAGATTTACTTGTGACTCAGGATTTCGAGAAACAAAGTACCGACCAACGCCATAGTCTGATTTCGATTCGTGTGGTTTGGTTATTTGGCGGCAAGCAATCGAAAGAGGTTATCGAAAAAATTGACTAATGAACCCAGGAGCATCCTATTGGATTCAGAATCTTCATCTTCTTCCCCATCCAGAGGGTGGATATTTCAGGGAGATTTACCGCGACGAAGCGACCTTTCATCCCCATGAGTTTTCAGGCTTAAGAAGCTATTCCACAGCCATTTACTATTTACTTCAACAAGGGGCCTTCTCCCGATTTCATCGTATTAAATCCGACGAAGTTTGGCATCATTATGCAGGAGAAGGAGTCAGGATTCATTTGTTGGAGAATGGCCAATACCGCATGCTACAACTTGGAAAAAATATTGAGAAGGGCGAATTGCCAGTGGTTTGGGTTCCAAAAGGAATATGGTTTGCCGCTGAGCCGGCTGAAGGTTGCGATTTTTCGCTCATGGGCTGCACGGTTTCCCCAGGTTTTGATTTTGCCGATTTTGAAATGGCTAACAGGGCTGATTTAGCGAAGTATTATGACGGGTTTAAGGAATTGATTGATCGGTTGACGAGCTAAAAAAAAGGCTACCAAAATTTGGCAGCCTTTTTTTGTCAGGATAAAATCCTGTTATTTTTTCACCACTTTAACTGAGTGATTAGCAGCATCAGTTTTTACTTCTAAGAAATAAACACCATTTTCCAATTGAGATAAATCAACGGTGGTTTGGTTATTTGATAAAGTTTGAACATCAACAACTTGTCCCAGATAGTTTGTAACCACTACTTCGGAAATGATTCCGTCAGCCTGAACATGAATCAGGTTAGAAGTTGGGTTAGGATAAACGGTGAGAGCATCGGTTTTATTTACATCGATGGTTGAAGTAACTATGTCAAGAGTTACGCTGATAGTAGCGTAGTTAGTAACAGGGTCGTTAGTGGCAACAACGATTTCGCCAGTATACTGACCAAAAGCCAAATCTGTTGGATCGAAGAAAACAACAACGTTTTCATCACCACCAGGAATAATCATACCGGCATCAATTGGGATATCCATGAAAGTATTGAAAGGATCTCCGGTTACATTAGCTCTGATAGTCCAGTTTCTATCGAGAGAAAACTCGCTCCATCCCGGGCCAGTAGAAGACCAGTTAACACCAGGAACTTTAGGGCCTATATCAGAACCAAAAGCATAGATGCCAGCAGGTTGGAAATAAGAAACCCCTACATAAATTGGAGTACCATCCAAAAGAATAGGAGTTGATAAAGTAGCAGTATTCCACATGCCCACAGTTGGGGTAAAAGGAGCAGAGTATAATTCTTCGCCAGGACCAGGAACAGTAGTTGCTCCGCGGGCCCAAACTTTAACCTGAAGGTCAAGACCTTGGTCAGCCATATAAAATTCAATTGAAGTCAGCTCGGTACCAATATATTCTTCCATAACAGAAGGGCCGAAAAGAACGGCTATTTTACGAGCTACAGCTCCATCACTACCAATTCCAGAATCGAATTCACCACAATGAGCCATTTCGCCAGTAGCAGTACCGGTAGCAGCAGGAACATCATAAATTGGATAAGTGGTATAAGCTAAATCTTGTTGACCAATATTTGCAATATTGAACATTTCAGTTACAGCTACACCATCGTTAATTTCAACCATGATTTCGTCTGTGTCAAGTTGAACAGTAGCTGGAGTTAACGCAGATGATAAAGAAACGAAGGTGAAGTTATCAAAATAATAAAGTGGAGAATCAGTTCCTTCGGCACCAGCATACATATTAACACAACCTAATTGGTTAGCACCGGCGGTTCCGTTAGTTAGCAAACTCCATTGCCATGAAATGATTTCAACGCCATCCCAGTACATAGTAGCAAAATCATCATCTAAATCGATGTCAACCTGAACATTAAACCAGGTATTGGCATCAAAAGTAACGTTGCTAATTTCCTGTCCACCAGCAATAATTCTGGAAGTTAAGTCAGCATG
>DYSN01000342.1 GCA_020718205.1 Draconibacterium orientale | reverse complement strand
GTTCGATAATAAGAAAAAATGCGATATCCGTTTTTGCATGTATATCCCCAAAAGAAATGAACAGAAAATTGCTATGGCCGAGCTGATCGGAACAGCCAGAAAACCTACGCTCTGTTGCAGCGCAAGCAGGCAAAACAGGTTTACTCCTGTGTTGGTGAGTTGGATGTAGGTGGTATTTTGGGGGAATCCACATGCGAGAAAAAAGAGGTATGACGGCATGGCTGTTGTGCTGAAAATTAGAAATGAAATGGCAATAATTTTTACACAAATATCAATGAGCATAGAGTGTTCGCCGAGCCATAAATTCAAGGCCGGCGATAAAGTGAAAAAGAGGGTGACGCCGAGTGGGATGGTCAGGAGTAAACTCTTTTTTTCGAGATCTTGGATGAGGTATCTCGTCTTATCGCTATTTCCCCATTGGGCCAGCAGTGGCATTAGCGGTGCAAAGATTTTTAACATGACGGTCTGGATTTGTGCTTTTACTCGTAATGCGATATCGAAGTATCCTACCTCTGTAACGCCAAACCAGTGAGAAATGATAACTTTGGTTAAAGGCTCAAAGAAGAATGAGGTTAAGCTGCCAACGTATATTTTAACTCCATAATTGAGCTGTTTCCTTACTATTCTGATGAAGTTGCTCGAGAGATTGTGGAGAGTTGGGATGTGCCACTGTTTCAGGGCTGAAGTCCAGATCAGGAGGAACCAGATAAGGGCTGAGGAGAAAATAGCGATTCCCACATAATCAAGATGACGTTTGTAGGCAACTGCAACGATGATAAATATCCAATAGAGAAAACTGTAAACGGTTTGTAACCAGTTTGTGATGTAGATTTTCTGGATGGACTCCAACATCGCTTTTGGCACTTGGCCTAACATGATTAAAAGGTTGGCCATGAGAGTCCAAACTAATAACCATTGCGCGTTTGTTGCTGTGGTGGAAGAAAGGCCTAAAAGCTGGGTTAAAAGAAAATTCCAAAAAAAGATTCCTGCGCTTACGAAAGGGAACAAGATCAAGAGCAGTAGAAGCACACTGACGATGACATCATGATCGGATTCTTGCCCTTTACCTTGTTCGGCAAGGAATTTTAATAATGCCTGGCCTAATCCCAAATTTGTGAAAATATTTAAGTTCCCTGCCACCATCACTAATGAAAAAATACCATATGATTCTTTTCCAAGGATTTTAATAAAAATCGGAACTGCAATTATTAAAAGAATGAGATTGATGAAGGTTTGAACGACACCGATCACCGAGTTTTTTAATAA
>DYSN01000341.1 GCA_020718205.1 Draconibacterium orientale | reverse complement strand
CGGCTGGGCAACCATCCCACAGGTTTATTCCAAACTCAATGGCGTGGAGTACAGCATTAACTGTTTGCCCCATTCCGAAGCAACCATCAGCGTTCCGCTGGGTGTCTCCACACAAACCAACGAGCAACTGACTTTCAATTTCGCGGGCATGGAGACTTTCTATACCACCATTAAAATTGAACTGGAAGATAAAACTACCGGAGTAACTCAAAACATTAAAGAAAATCCAATTTACACCTTCCAGGCCACTCCACAAGATGGCGCCAACCGTTTCCTGTTGCATTTTAATGGGGTTACAGCTGTTGAAGGATTAGAAGCCAGCCAAACCAAAGTTTACAGTGTAGATAATGCCTTGTATGTGAGCAGTCTGAGCAATTTAGATGCCGATATTTTGGTTTACAATGTGAATGGTCAGTTGGTGGCTCAGGAGCAAATGAATGGTGAAAGCCTGAAGAAAATCGATTTTCAGGCAGCTGCCGGAATCTATTTGGTGAGCATTCAATCCGAAGGCTCTTTAGAAACACAAAAAGTTTATGTTAAATAGTAAATATCAGACGACTATGAAGAATATATATAGAAAATTATTCGTTGGGTTGGTTCTTGCAGCAGCAGTCACGGTTTCGGTACCCGTTCAGGCCGATCCTCCGGGCATGCCAGGAAATCACGGTGCAGGTGGCAATCAGATTCCGGGTGGCGGAGCCCCTGTGGGTTCGGGGTTACTCATTCTTATGGGATTGGGGGGTGCCTATGCCGGCAAGAAATACCTAAACAATCAGGAGTAAGATTTTGATTATAGCCTAAAGGTAGTCCAGTCGTATAGGGCGGGTCTGTCTTTAGGCTTTTTTACAAAAAAGCCATAATCGCACAGTTAAAACGAATCACATATTTTACAAGGCACCCTAAACACATGATTAAAAAACTAGTTTTCCCTGTTATCATTGGCATGATATTGTCCACCAATCTATTATTTTCACAGCCTTTACCTCCTGGTGGTGGGCATGGCTTAGGCGGCGATCAGGCACCCGCAGGGGGCGGAGCACCGGTGGGCAATGGACTTGTTATGAGCCTTGTTTTGGGGGCTTTGTACCTTTCGGTAAAAACCTTCCGCATTTCCGCCGAAGAAAGCCAATAATACCCTATCTCCGGTAGGTTAATATCAAAAACCTGCAACACTTATTTTTTTATAACGTATTCATTTTTAATAATGAATTTAGATATACATAACATATAAGCGGTTTTTTTACACTTTAAAAATGTTGGATAAAATG
>DYSN01000044.1 GCA_020718205.1 Draconibacterium orientale | reverse complement strand
TAGCCAATAAGATTCAGAAAATCAAAATTAAACTATTCCAGGTCAATTCAACACTTGCCGCAGCATTAACTCTTTTGGTAGAAATTTCGGTGGTTATCATTCTAATAGCCATTTTTATTCCCATTGTAACCCGGCAAGCCGAAGTGATATCGAATATCGACACCAATAAAGTCTCTGCAAACCTTATCAGCACCGTTCACAATCTAGACAAAACGCTAACTAAATATGGTATGATAAGTGCCGATGAACCCATTGAAGTTATGGTAGAAAACAAAGTCGCCAAATTAGTCAATGTGGCAACTTTCAGCAGCATTGCAGAAAAACTGCTCAGCTTTACTGGCAGCTTTTTTATCGGACTTTTTTCGGTGCTTTTTATGGCTTTTTTCTTTCTGAAGGACGAAAACCTGTTTAAAAATATCCTTCTCATGATAACTCCCGTAAATCATGCACAAAAAATAGATAATATCATTATAAAAACTAAACATCTGCTCACCCGCTATTTTATTGGGTTGCTCATTGAAATTGGCAGCATGATAACCCTTATCACCATTGGGCTCTTAATTCTGGGGGTTCAAAGCCCTGTTCTGATTGGCTTTTTTGGAGGAACCATGAATGTAATTCCCTATCTGGGGCCGGTTATTGGAGCTGCCGTGGGTTCAGTTATCGCAATGTTGGGAGAGCTTGGAACTGGTAACTTGTCCGATTTTTATTTATCGGGCGGAAAGGTTGCAATGGTTTTTCTGGCTGCCAATCTGGTGGACAATGTGGTTTTGCAACCCCTCATTTATTCCAACTCTGTAAAAGCTCATCCTCTGGAAATCTTCATTGTAATTATGATGGCTGGAACCCTGGGCGGCGTGGCTGGTATGATTTTGGCCATTCCGGCGTACACAGTTTTAAGAATTGTTGCCGGAGAGTTTCTGGGCGAATTCAAGTTGGTTCAGGAGCTAACCCGCAAAATATAACCTTTATAGCCGATTCACGTAAAAACGCAAAAAAAATTCACATGAGCGATCAATCATCAACAAAAACAATATTAACACTTTTGGCCGGAATTGGAATAGGAGCCGCCATTGGCGCTGGCGCGGCTCTGTTGCTTTCGCCCAACGATGGCAAAACAAACCGAAGAAAACTTAGAGAAAAGATTGGCAAACTAAGCTCCGATTTTAAGGACAAAACCAGCGATTTGTGGAGCGAACTCGAAGAAGAGTTGGAAGAATTGAGCAAAGAAAAAGACAAAGAACAAGAACAGGATAAGCAAGAAAATCAGGCCAGTCATGGATAATCAAAACCCAACACAGCACACCGTGGATATGGTGAAAAGGTATGTCAATTTAAAAATCGATATTACGCTGCTTCACCTGAGCAAAAAATTGAGCAATGCCGCAGCCTATTTTGTCTTTGCACTCATATTGGGATTTCTATTCCTGTTTATCAGCCTTTTCCTTTCGTTAAGTTTAGCCGATTGGCTGGCCGATGTCCTCCATATGCCTGGTATGGGAAACCTTATTGTGAGCGTTATCTATCTGTTATTGGGGGCATTAATTTATATTTTTCGCGAACCCTGGATTCTGAAACCCATCAGTAAAAACATGGGTATGTTGGTCGATATGAGCGATTTAAATCACGAAGCCAGAATTAAAGACTATCCCACCATCGATGCCGCCCTTTCCGATCTGATTGTGATGCTCAAAGAATCTGAGAATAACATCGACAAAAACCTAGTCGATATCAAGGATTTCTATTCCTATGAGCAAATGAAAAACCGCTTTCTCAAATCTATTATCAACAATCCTCAAACCATATTAAATGTCTTGCTGTTTGTAAGAGAGATTTTTATAAACCGGAAAAAGAGAAAGTGAAGTATTTTTTAGCCTATTATTTCCGATTACTCAGGGTTATCGACCTTCAAAAGATCAAAAACCTAATTTTAATCTATGGAAGCTACTATTTCAACTTGATTTTTCGCAGAAACATTCATCGGGGCGAACCCTGGAGCCTCTCCATCGAAACCGGAACTTTTTGCAATCTTTCGTGCCTGGAATGCCCGTCTGGCCAAAAGCAATTTTTGAGGCCAACAGGGGTGCTATCGCTCGAAAATTTCAAAACCATCATCCAAAAACAAAAACGAAATTTAATCTGGCTCATTCTATATTTTCAGGGCGAGCCTTTTCTCAATAAAGAATTCTTCAAAATGGTGGCTCATGCCCGAAGCCAGAAAATATTCACTTCAACCTCCACCAACGGGCATTTTCTAACTCCCAAAAAAGCTGAAGAAACAGTTAAATCGGGTCTCGACCGCATCATCATTTCTCTCGATGGACTCGACCAACAAACCTATGAGCAATATAGAGTTGGGGGGAATTTCAATCAGGTGATGAATGGAATAAAAAATCTGGTGGATGCCCGCAAAAGGCTCAAGGCTTCAAATCCACTCATTGTGGTTCAGTTTATCGTTTTTAAATTCAACGAATCTCAGATTTCGAAAGCCAAAGCCCTTAAAAGCGAATTGGGGGTGGATAAAGTAGAACTCAAAACAGCTCAAATTTACTCAGCTACTGACGATAACAAGCTCATTCCCAACAATTCAAAATACACCCGATATTCTCAAACCACCGAGGGATTGTGGAAAATTAAAAAACCTGTGCCCAACCATTGCAACCGCATGTGGCGTGCCGCCGTGGTAACCTGGGATGGAAATGTGGTTCCATGCTGTTTCGATAAAGATGCGAAATATGTCATGGGCAACCTGCTCACCGAATCGTTCAGCGAAATTAAAAACACTACCACCTACAAGAATTTTCGTAATCAGGTATTTACCGACCGGGCTAAAATAGAAATCTGTAAGAACTGCTCGGAAGGTTTATAATTTTTACTACTTTTGAAGAAAGAAGTTAATTACCACGACTATATCTTATATATTTAGCCTTATTAAACCTGCTATCATGAAAAAAATTTACGCTATCACTGTTTTGATTTTCGCTTCCTTTTTAGTCCGGGCGCAGAATAGTCTGGTTCGGTTTCCTGCCCTCGATCCTACCGGCGAAAATCTGGCTTTTTCCTACCAGGGGGACATCTGGGTAATGAATCTTAAACAAAATATTCCCATCAGACTCACCATTCACGAGGCCTACGATAAAAATCCAATGTGGTCGCCCGATGGTAAACAAATAGCATTCAACTCCGACCGTTTTGGCTCGGATGATGTTTTCGTGATGAACAGCGATGGCTCCGGACTCAAAAGACTCACTTTTCATCCGGGTCAGGACTTGTTGAATTCCTGGACTATTCCACAAAGAATTGTATTTGAAACTCGCCGCTATAATGCTCAGGCCGAGCGTGATAACGAGATTTTCTATATTTCGCCTGAGGGTGGCAATGCGGTGCGATTGCTGGAAGCACTGGGAAGCTTTGCAACTGAATCGCCCGATGGAAAAAATGTAGCCTTTGTTCGTGGCACTTGTCCCATAAACCGCCAGGCCTATGAAGGCTCGGCCAATCGCGACATCTGGCTTTTCAATAAACAGGACAAAACCTATCAGCAAATCACATCCAGGCTTTTTAACCAGTTCCAACCCATCTGGCTCAGTCCCACCGAAATGCTCTACATCAGCAGCAACGGAACCAAGATTTATCAACTTATATCATTGACAATCAATGGTAATCAAACATTAATTCAAGACAAAAGCCTAACAAATTTCACAGATTTTGGAATCAGATATTTCTCCGTGGCTTCCAAATCGCTCGATATAGTTGTTGAACAAGGCGACAAGATACTTTTGAAAAAAGCTGGCGAGAATAATTTTTCACCCATCAACATAAGCATTCCCGTCGAAGACAGAGCCCAGGATATTCAACACCAATCATTTACATCCGAAATCGACAATTTTCAATTATCGCCCAACGGAAAATATTTGGTTTTGCCCATTCATGGAAATCTGTTCATCAGTCAGGCAAAAGATGCCAACAGCATTACGCGCCGACTCACCAACAACACCAACAACAATCAGAACCCTGTGTGGCTCAACGATTCAGTGGTACTATTTACTAGCGTAACTGATGGTCAATCAGATATCTTTTCCATTGAATCCGACGACAACACTCAGGGTGACTTGTTTAAAAGTTTGAAGCACAAAACCACAAATCTCACCAATTCACAAGAAGATGAGCACAGCCTGGTAATGTCGAACAAAAAAGACAAAATTGTGTATCAGCAAGACCGGGGAAAAATGCTCATAGCGGAAATAGATAACAAGGGAAAAATGACTAATTCGAAAGTTTTACTTGATGGTTGGGCCAACCCGTCCAACGTAAGTTTTAGCCCCGACGATCAGTATTTAGCATATGCCCTCAGCGATTTGGACTTTAACAGGGAAATCTTTATCCATCCCGCCGACAATAGCTTTGCCCCCGTAAACATCAGCATGCATCCACGTACCGACACCGACCCTGTCTGGAGTCCCGATGGCAAAAAGCTTGCCTTCTCGTCGCTGAGAAACTATGGAAGCTACGATATTTGGTTTGTGTGGCTTCAGAAAAAAGATGCCGAAAAATCGGCGGAAGATTGGGAACTCGAAGAATTTGAAAAGGAGAATGGCGAGTCGGACAAGAAGTCGGACAAGGCCAAGCCGGCAAAAGTAATCATCGATTTCGACGACATTCACAACCGCCTTGTTCAACTCACCAGCATCCCCGGAAACGAAAGCCGTCCCTGCTTTAGCGAAAACAGCCAGTTTATCTATTTCAACGGAAATATCGACGACATAAACAAATCAGATATTTTCAAAATTAAATGGAATAAAAAGGAATTAACTGAAGTAACCAAAGATGGCAAAGGTGGTTACGACCTGATGCTCAGCAACGATGGTAAGTTTATCTATCTTCTTCAAAACGAAGGAAAAATGAGCAGAATAAAACTTGCTGCGGACAAAATAGAATCGATTTCGGTGAAAGCAGAAATGGATATCAACCTTGCTGAACAAAAGGAGAAAGTTTTTGAAGAAGCCTGGAAAACCATGGCCGATGGATTTTACGATCCCGAATTTCATGGTAACGATTGGAACGACTTAGGCAAAAAATACAAGCCTCTGGTTTTAAAATCCAGCTGCAATCAGGACTTTAGCGGATTATTTAACTGGCTCCTGGGCGAATTGAACGCCAGCCATATGGGGTTCAATGGACCTAAAGAAAAATCGAAGAGCCGGGAGAAATGCGGTTTGATTGGGATTGATTTCGAAAATGACAAAAATGGCATCAAAGTACTCCGTGTCTTGAAGGGAAGCCCCGCCGATTACGATCAAAGCAGACTTCTCCCCAATGATATCATTGTTAATGTTGATGGCCAGCCTCTCTCTTCTGAAAGCAATTTCTACAGCTTTTTCATCAACAAAACCGATGAGCCGGTGGTGCTGGAAATAGAAAGGAACAACGTAAAAATGGAAGTTGTAATTCGTCCCACCAGCTCTCTCAGCGACGTTTTATACAATAACTGGGTATTGGATAACCGAAAAATGGTGGATGAATACGCTCTGGGGAAATTGGGATATTTGCATATCCAGTCCATGGGTTGGGAGAGTTTTGAGCAGTTCGAACGCGATTTAATGGCCGCAGGCTATGGAAAAAAAGGCATTCTCATCGATGTAAGAAATAACGGTGGCGGCTGGACAGCCGACTATCTGATGGCTGTAATTGCTGTGAAACAACATGCCTATACCATTCCCCGTGGAGCCGCAGAAAATCTGGAAAAGGAACATAAAAATTTCCGCAGCCACTATGCCTTTGGCGAGCGACTTCCATTTGCAAGCTGGACCAAACCCAGCATAGCCCTGTGCAATCAGAATTCCTACTCCAATGCTGAAATTTTTTCTCATGCTTACCAAAACAACGAAATTGGAACCCTTGTAGGAACACCCACTTTTGGGGCCGTGATATCAACTTCATCCGGAACATTGATGGATGGCAGCACCATTCGGTTACCATACCGAGGCTGGTATTCTATTAAAACCGATAAAAACATGGAACATTTTCCGGCAGTTCCCGATGAAATTGTAGAGCTAAAACCCGACTCCAGATCTAAAGGAAAGGATGAGCAATTGCAAAAAGCTGTGGAAATCTTACTCCAACAAATAGAAGCAAAAGAGTAAGAAAGAAGTTAATTCTCCCCCTTTTTATCAGTTTGATTGTTATAGATTTCTATCAATCATGTCGATATATTGGAATATTGATACATTTGTTAATCAAAAAAAAACCTAATCGAAGCTTGTGAGTATTCCCGCAAAAACCCGGAGCAATTTCATCTGGCTTCTAAACTAAAATCACAACAAATGAAAAATAAAATTTTATTGAGCATTTTTGCCATTGGAATTTCTATTTCTGCCTTTGCCGGTGGATATCAGGTTCGGTTGCAAGGACAAAAGCAAACGGGCATGGGTCTGATCGGTTCTCCCATGAACTTCGGAGCCAGCAGTATTTTCTATAATCCGGGAGCATTGGCAACCATGAAAACCAATTATAGCTTCGAAGTGGGAGCCAATTTTATCAAGAGCCATATCATTTATCAATCCACCACTTCCACCTACCAGTCAGAAACCGAAAATCCTTTGAGCACTCCTATTCATATTTACGGAGCTGCCAAATTAAACGAGAAAATGACTCTGGGTCTTGGTTTCTATACCCCTTTTGGCAGTACAACCCAATGGCCCGATGATTGGGCCGGCCAATATTTGATTGAAAAAATTTCGCTTAAAGCCTATTTTATTCAGCCTACACTTTCCTATAAAATCAGCGATAAGTTGAGTATTGGAGCAGGGCTGGTGTTGGCACAAGGCCAGGTAGATGTTCAAAAAGGGCTGCCTTATAGCACGGATTCCTATGTACAGCTCAAAGGCTCCGATATTAATTTCGGTTTCAATGCCGGAGTTTATTTTCAACCAACCACCAAAATTGCCATTGGTCTCGATTACCGTAGTAAGATAGACATGGCAGTTGAAGGCGGTGAAGCTGATTTTCATATTCCTATTGGACTTCAAACCATTGTGGCCGCCGATAATAAATTCAACGCAGTTTTGCCCTTACCTGCCAATCTCGATTTTGGTATCAGCTTCCGGGTTACTCCAAAACTACTGGCAGCCGTAGAAGTAAACTATGTTTTCTGGAGCAGCTATAAGGAGCTCAACTTCACTTTTGAAGAGAATGGAGAATTATTGGACAATTCCAACCCCCGAAACTATAAAAACACTTTTATACCACGTCTGGGTCTTGAATACCAACTCAATTCTTTCCTAACCGTAAGAGCCGGTGGATATTACGACCAAACCCCAACCGATGCTAAAAACTTCAGCCCCGAAACAGTGAGCCTCGACACCTGGGCCTATACCTTTGGATTAAGTGCAACAGCTTTCAAAAATCTCGGCTTCGAACTTATCTATCTGGGAACTCACGGTCAGGAAGCCATCAAATCCTACGAGCCTTCAGGTTTCGAAGGTCGTTACAAATCATCATCATCGATTTTTGGCTTTGGTATCAATTATAACTTTTAAAAACGCACCACTATGAAACTAAAATATATCCTTTTATTCGCAATTTCGATTGCACTAATATCCTGCAAGCCCGAGTTTAAAGAAGAATTCGTTCCATCGAAAGGCAATGCGGATTTTACCAAATATATCTCCTTAGGCAACTCACTCACAGCGGGTTATGCCGATGGCGCTTTGTATAAAAGTGCTCAGGCCAACAGCTATCCTGCCCTTTTGGGGATGCAATTTCAGGAAGTTGGCGGACAAGCCTTTGTGCAACCGGTGGTTGAAAGTGAACAAGGTGTTATTCCCGGCAAACTCACTCTGGGCCTTGTAAATGGGCAACTCTTTCCTGTTCCCGCCACTGACGGCGACCTGGCTGGATTTTACCCTCCTATCGATTATTCTGTAACAAATCTGGGCGTTCCCGGAGCCAAAGTGTCGCATTTATTGGCCAATGGATATGGTAATATTATAAATCTCGCTGCCGGATTGTCCAATCCATATTTCGTGCGTTTTGCCAGCTCCCCCGATATCAGCGTGATACAACAGGCTGTTTCGTTGAATCCAACTTTCTTTTCACTTTGGATTGGAAACAACGATGTGTTGGGCTGGGCTTCAACCGGTGGAAGTCAGGGATCAATAACCCCACAGGCCGACTTTCAAGCCTATTATTTCCAATTAACTCAAGCTCTGGCAGAAACCGGCGCCAAAGGAGTTTTAGCCAATATCCCCAATATTACCATCGCTCCTTATTTTAACACTGTTCCCATCAATGCTTTGGTTATCGATGCAGCCCAGGCCAGTCAAATGAATATTGGTATGGCGGTTGTTGAATCCAATATAAATACTGTATTGCAGATGGCCGGCTTACCCGCTTTTTCTTATGGAATTCAATTTAAGGAAGGGGTGAATAATTTTCTGATTGAAGATAACAACTTCCCTTATAAAAATTTGCTAAATGCCATAGCTGACACCGCAACCAATGTTCAAACAAAAATGATGATGAGACTCCTGCAATTTCGCCAGGCGGATAATAATGAATTGCTCATTCTCACCACCCCACAAGATAGTTTGGGAATGGGCATGGGCAGCTTTATGACCTTTGAAGGTCTGCCAACGCCAGTTCCATTCGGTATTCCAAATCGCTATGTTTTGGATCAACAGGAAATGGATGCCGTTTCAGAAGCTATTATAGGATATAATGAAATTATTGCCAATGCAGCTTCAACCCACGATTGGGCTTTGGTTGATATTTATGGAAAATTCAATGAAGTAAATGACGGATTGGTGGTTGATGGTATTACCCTGAATTCCGAATTTGTTACCGGGGGTATTTTTAGTCTCGATGGGCTTCATTTAACAGCCCGGGGAAATGCCTTTGTGGCCAACTATTTTATAGAAGCCATCAATAAAAAATACAATTCGTCCATTTCACGACTTAGTTTAACAAATTATCAGGGAGTTAAATTCCCCAATTAATTAGAAAAAAGCGGCTCATGCCGCTTTTTTTATTTCTCAGAGTTTCTAAACAAAGTGAAAAATAATCCAGGCAAAATCTCAGTCATCACTGTTTTAAAACTTGCTTAAATAAATAGTTTGTTTTTTTTTTTGAATCACTCAATATTTTTAGTATTTTTATTTCAGTAAACAACAAAAAAACCATTCTATGGGCAATCAAACAACAACTTCGATAAACTACCCACTGGTAAGTATTGTATCTGTTCAATATGGCCATGCGGAAGTTACCATTGAAATGGTGAAATCCCTGAGAAATATTACCTATCCCAACATAGAAATTATTGTGGTGGACAATGCCAGCCCCGATCAGCATCCGGAGATTGTGAAAGAGGAATGCCCCGAGATTATCTATATCGAAAGCAAAACAAATCTTGGATTTGCAGGCGGAAATAATTTAGGATTTAAAGTGGCAAAAGGCAAATATGTTCTCATGCTCAACAACGATACCGAAGTTGAAACAGGCTTTCTTGAACCTTTGGTTGAGAAAATGGAAAATGACAAATCCATTGGCATCGTAAGTCCCAAAATCAGATTCTTCCATTCACCGGATACCCTGCAATATGCTGGCTATAATCCCATAAACCCCATTACACAACGCGGTGGAGCCAAGGGATTTGGCGAAAAAGACAAAGGTCAGTATGAAGAAGACATGCTTTCAAGCTACGGTCACGGTGCTGCCATGATGGTTTCGATGGATGTAGTTCATAAAGTGGGTCTTATGGCCGATATTTTCTTCTTGTACTACGAAGAGCTCGATTGGGCTCACAGAATAAGAACGGCGGGATATAAAATTTACTATGTCCACAATTCTTTAATTTACCACAAGGAAAGCATCAGCACCGGCGGCAGAGTGAGCCCCCTGCGTGCCTATTACATGACAAGAAACAGGATCCTTTACCTTAGAAGAAATTTCAAAGGACTTACCTATTTTCTGGCCATTTTGTATCAGCTTTTAGTTGCTGTGCCTAAAAATGCCACACTCATCGCCATCAAAGGAAACCCCAAATTTATCAGAGCCTATATTAAAGGTGTTCTTTGGCATGTGGCCCACTGGTTCGACAAAAAAGTATATGAGAGTCCTAAATTAACCGACCTGTAATAAAATAGTTATGGATATATTAATCAACATCTTAAATCTGATTCAATGGATAGTTTTTAGCTACCTTTTTATCACCAGCCTCTACATATTCGTTTTTGCCTTTGCCGGTCTGTTTAATCTGCCAAAACCCAAACCCAAGGACCAAATCCAACGCAAATTTGCCGTCATGATTCCTGGCTACAAGGAAGATGAAATCATTGTGGAAGTTTGCGAAGACGCACTTCAACAGGATTACCCCAAAGAGCTCTACGATGTGGTGGCCATTTGCGATACCTACAAACCCGAAACCATTGCTGCACTTAAAAAACTCCCCATCAAAGTCATCGAAGTCTCCTTCGACAAAAGCACCAAATCGAAAGCACTGAACAAAGCCATGGAAGTGCTTGGCGATGACTACGACGCAGCGTTAATTCTCGATGCCGACAATCTGATGGAAAACGATTTTATTACAAAAGTGAATGTGGCTTTCCAGGCCGGATACAAAGCGGTTCAGGGGCATAGAGTTGCAAAAAATATGGATACCAATTTTGCCACACTCGATGCCATTAGCGAAGACATCAACAACCATATTTTCAGAAAAGGAACCAGAATCATGGGGCTTTCGAGTGCCATTATTGGCTCCGCCATGGCTTTTGAGTATAAGTTCTTTAAAGAAATGATGAAAGATGTTCATGCCATAGGCGGTTTCGACAAAGAAATTGACCTTAAAATGTGCCGCGACGGAATCACCATTGAATATTTACCCAATGCTTTATGTTACGATGAAAAAGTTCAAAAGGCAGAAGTATTTCAAAATCAGCGCCGCCGTTGGCTTAGTGCCCAGGTGGTTTATTTCAAGCGGTTTTTCTTTCAGTCGTTTATCGCCTTCATCACCAAAGGAAACATCGATTTCTTTAATAAAGCATTTCATACGTTTCTACCTCCACGCATCCTACTCCTTGGCTTTATGTCGATCATTTTTTTGGTTTCCCTGTTTTTCTACCCCAACCCTTTCGCATTGCTCTGGATAAAACTTTTCATTCTGGTTGTTATCACTTTCGTGATTTCGGTTCCCGGTAAGTTTTATAACCAAAAAACACTAAAGGCCATCGTTTCTTTGCCACGGGGATTCTTTCTTATGTTTATGTCGTTGCTTAAACTCAAAGGAGCCAATCAGAAATTTTTACACACCCAACACACCAGTACCGGAACAAATATTAAAAAAAATAAACCTTAAAACCAGACCATTATGATTATCGGGAGAGATATTGTCGTTATTGGGATTCAACCCTGGGACATAGAAATAGGCAGCAATTGCAAAAACATTGCCGAAGAAATGGCAAAGTATAATCGGGTTTTGTATGTAAATCCACCCATTCATCGTCTTTCAGCGATTAAAGAGAAAAATGACCCTAAAATCGCCAAAAGATTGAGTGTTATTCATGGAAAAACTGAATCGTTAAAACAATTGGCCCCCAATATTTGGGAGTATAATCCACCCATTATTATTGAGCCAATCAACAGAATAAAATTCAATGGTTTGTTTGATTTCCTTAACAAAATAAACTCCCGTCGATTTGCAAAATCTGTAAACGAAGCCATTAAGAAGCTCCATTTCGCAAATTATATCCTTTTCAATGATAGCTCCATGTTTCTGGGCTATTATCTGGATGAATATATGAATTACGATAAATACATCTACTATATAAGAGATAATCTCATCAAAAGCAAAAACCCCTATTGGAACACGCAAGGTGAAAGGATTGAAAAAGGCTTGATTAAAAAAGTTGATCTGGTTGTAAACAACTCGTTATATTATACCAACTATGCACTACAATATACCAAACACAGTTATATGGTTGGACAAGGTTGTGATACAAGGTTGTTTAACGACGAAAAACGGAAAATTTCTGTATCCCCGGAAATAGAAAAAATTCCAAAGCCTATTATTGGTTATGTGGGTTTTATCACCACAAAGAGACTTAGTTTCGATATTCTCAGAACCATTGCCAATAAGTTGCCCGATTGGAGTGTTGTTCTTGTTGGGCCTGAAGATGAATTTTTCCAAAAGTCTGACCTCCACCAAATTAAAAATATTCACTTTCTCGGATCCCGTGATTCAAATATTTTACCAGAGTTTATAAAAGGTTTCGATGTTTGCATAAACCCTCAAATTGTAAACAACGCCACAATTGGTAACTATCCCAGAAAAATAGACGAATACCTTGCTATGGGGAAACCTGTAATTGCAACTAAAACCGTTGCAATGGAATATTTCGCCGACTATACCTATTTAGCTGAAAATGATGATGATTATGTAAAATATGCCAAACAGGCTCTAATGGAAAATTCCATTGAGAAACAAGCAAGGCGTAGAGAATTTGCAAACTCCCATTCCTGGGAAAAGAATCTTTCTGAAATATGGAATGCCCTGGAATCTGCTACTGAGAAATAACAATTAAAATAAAATATTATGCTGGACAATAACCCAAAACTCAAAAAATTTATCCATTATCTTTTGGTGCACCCCTATACATCGCGCCCGAGACTTTGGACCAGATGGTTCGTTTATCCTTTCACCATAAAAAGAGGAAAAGGCTCCATTATCCGCCGAAAAGCCAGACTTGATCTTATCCCTTCTAAAAAATTTCAGATTGGATACAGAACCGTTATTGAGGATTATGTAATTATTAATAATGGAATGGGCGATGTTATCATTGGAGATCGTTGTGGTATTACCTCCAGGGTAAAACTTGTTGGACCGGTAACCATTGGAAATTTAGTTACCATGGGTAGCAGTTCTCAGATTACGGGCTTAACGCATAATTTCGAAAACCCCGACATTCCCATCAAAGACCAGGGGGTAACCGCAAACCGAACCGTGGTTGAAGACGATGTTTGGATTGGCGGAAACTCTGTTATCATTCAAGGCATTCGAATAGGTACACATTGTATTATCGCTTCCGGAAGTGTTGTTACACGAGATGTTCCTCCATATTCTGTGGTCGCTGGAAATCCGGCACGAATTATAAAACAATATAATTTCGAAACAAAACAATGGGAAAAACCTAAGCCAAAAGTTTAATTCCTTTAAGCACCTATCAAGAAAAAAGAGATTGCCACAAAGCAATCTCTTTTTTCTCTCAATCTGCACTTTCAGTCGCAGTCGGCTAATCCCGCTCCTTAAAAAAACTCTCGAGTTGAACCAGATTTTCTTCTTTGCCTATATTTCTTAAATCCTGAACTATAGTAGT
Source organism: Draconibacterium orientale (assembly GCA_020718205.1). GTDB lineage: Bacteria > Bacteroidota > Bacteroidia > Bacteroidales > UBA12170 > UBA12170. The sequence goes on along the minus strand of DYSN01000044.1, from coordinate 15,005 downwards.
AAAATACTTATGATTCACTAAAAAATCCTTTTCAAAAACCAACCACTCGTCAAATGATAGATTCATGATTTTCATTTGCTTCCATTCCAGCTGCAATTTAAAAGCCAGAATAAAGAAATCGTCGCGACCCAAATAATCCAAATCGGCATCGCAAATTAGCTGCTCTAAAAAATTTTGGGGGGATTGAGGGATTCGGGTTGCCATAATCATTCCAGCCACAAGCTCAACTTGGTGCCCGCTATAACCAAACTGTGGCAAAACCTGAGCAGCAATTTCGGCACTTTTGGTTTCATGCCCATCATAGGTGTGAATGAGCCCTGTATCGTGAAAAAGCGCCGCTGTTTCTAATAATATCTGATCCGTTTCATTTAACTCTGCCAGCTTACCATTTCGTCTTGCAGCCTCATGAACATCAAAAGTATGGCTCACGTCATGATACAGATACTTCTGACTCAACTCCTTAGTGAGCAATTCTATGACATATTTTCTGGTACCCACAAAATCCATGATAAAAAAAGGCCAGACTAACCCGGCCAGATTTATGGTGTATCTGTTAGTAGTTTACAATTTTTTCCCAGTTGTATTTCCTTGGATTGATACACATGGTTGGAATCTGAGAAGTGTTGAAGATGATTTCTTCATCATAAGACCCTAAAATATAACTTGTCCAGTTTGAGTCGGGATTGGTCATTATCATGATTAAATCCGAATTTATCGAAGTGGCATAATCAATCACTTTCTGTGAGAAATCTCCACTTTTGGCCACTGAAGTAATGGAGTATTTAACGCCTTCTTCTTCAAATAGCTTCGACATAGTTCTAACAGCGGCATCTATCTCTTCGCCATCAATTTGATAAATTTCGATACTGGCATCGAATTGCTTTGCGATGAAGGTGGCCCATTTTGTTTTTTCCCAAGGTCCGGCATCGCTGGTAACTGGTAAAACAATTTTAGAAAATCCACCTTCGAATTTACGCTTCTGAACAACAACCACTGGAACTGGGGAGCTGGTAATCACCTTAAGCGCAAAACTTCCGGTGAGTTTTTGTATTCCAACTTTGCCATGTGTGCCCAGATACACCAGATTGGCTCCGATTTCATCAGCCACATCGGTAATGGTTGTAAAAATGTCGCCTTCGCGGGTTAGAAAGGTTGCAGGTATTCCGAAGTTGTCGATAAGCTCATTGCACATGGCTTGTAAACGAATGTCGATACTCTCAGCCTTCAGGTTTTCTTCCTTTAAAAAAGCTTTGGTATTTTTATCGATAACGTGAAGAAATTTGAGCTCGTAGCCAAAAGCTGAAGCAGCCTCAGCGGCCAGTGTTGCTGCATTATCAGTAACTTCTGAAAAATCGGTCGGAACTAAGATAATATTTTTCAATTTGTCTTCCATGATTCAAAGTATTTTGTTTCAGTATTGATTTGATTACTCTTTGGGGTTAACAAAGATATAAATAAAATCTGCTAAACAAATATACTGACGCAAATTAAGCTGCGGAGAAATAATAAAAAATTAAAATTTGTGCGTTGTGTTTTCCGGTTTTGTACGAGCCAAAACTCCTGTTTTTGAAGCCATTTTTTCAAGACTAATTTTCTGAAGCTCATTGATTGAAATCTGTAACAATTCGTTGCGAATTCCGGAAATGGTTGCTGCTGTATTACTTAACAGAATTACGGTGATGTCGTTGTTGATTTCACGGGTTAGAGTGGAAGAAAAACCATGCCATAAACCATTGTGATAGATTAGATTCATCCCTTCTTCATCTCTCATGCGCCAGCCAAATCCATAGTCAAAATCTCTCGATTTTTTCGACACGGTGGTTCCCCGGGTATAAGCTTGTGCCAACGATTCTTCCGAAACAATTTTATAGCTATTCAAATATTGCAGATAATTAAACAAATCGTAAACATTGCTAAAAACGCTCTTATCGCCGAGAACCAAGTCATTGGGCTCATATTCATACTGGCGGAGTCTTTTCCCCGAGCGTCCATATCCCAAAACCCTGTTGTCCAAGGTATCGAGAATATTTTTATTGTAAGTAAAGGTAGAGTTCATTTGGGCGGGCTCAAAAATATACTGGCTAAGAAACGAAGAAAAGCTCTGATGACTTACTCTCTCCACCAAAAGTGCCAGCATCGCATATCCAGTATTTGAATAAACAAACCGGGAGCCGGGTACATAATTGGTTTTAACCTGATGTTCAATGAGCAAATCCAAAACATCTTCGTTACTAATTAAACTGTCATTTTTCCAATATTGATCCACCAGATACATGTAATTTGGCAATCCGCTGGTATGTTGAAGCAAATGTCTGATGGTAATTTTTTCGTATGGAAACTCGGGTATGTATTGAACCACCTTATCGTCATACTTCAGATGACCTTGTTCATGTATTATCATGATGGCGGTGGCAGTAAATGATTTACTTACCGATGCCAATTGAAAACTCGAATTCTCTTTGATAAGCTTTTTTTCACTGTAGTCAGAATATCCATTGGCATATTCAGTAATTATTTGATCCTTATAAGCTACCAAAGCGGTACCTTTAAAACCGGATTTGATGAGTCTATCCTGCAACAAATTATTTATTCTTTCTGCATGCTCCGCAGAAATATATGCGTTGTTTTCGTCTAAAGTATCTTTAGAAATAACTGAAGTATCTGCCATTCCAATGCCAATGGGGAAAGCCACCAAAAGCAGGGTAACAAAAAATAAAAAAAACTTAAAAATCCTCATAATTAACTCATTAATTTCAACATTGCATGTTTTTTCACCCGTTTTGCAGCCCAAAAAATATTGGCTTCATGCGGCAATAAAACCTGCACCGGACTCAAAATCTATTTTTCAAATATAACGCAGCTTGAAACTGCAAAATTATTCAATTATTTAAGTTTTAAACAATGCATTTTTAATTTCCCCTGTTCCAGTTTCATTATATTTGCTTTTTTAAGCATCTAACCCAATGAACGAAGAAAATAAGCTGGCTTATCCCAAAAAAATAGACATCAACTCGTTTCCAAAGGAAAAAAAAAGACATAGGAGAAAGAAAAGATTCCGTTTTTTCAGAAACCTGCGCAGCGACTACGATGAATGGCGGCAGGAACGACGCACAAGAAAAGCTAAAAATCACCGGAATAGACCTGGATTTGGTGATCGTCTCCTTATTTTTCTTCTCGGACCTATTGCCGATTTTATCGACGATTTGCGCCGCGAACGCGAATTGCGAAAAACACTCAAAATTGACAGAAGACCCAATATTTTTCAGCGACTTTACTGGATGTATCTGGAAAATAAGGAGATGAAAAACGAAGAAAAAGTCCTTAATAGAAAAATAAGGAAAGCTATGAGCTTCGATTTTAATGAAGACAGACACGTTTTCAGCTTCAAAGACGAGATAAATAATATTAAATCTGTTTGGAAAAATTTACCCTGGAAAAAATCGCGCGAATTAGAGAATATGACCATTGCTTCGCTAACTATCCTAATAACTTTTGTAATAAACTACATGTTTATTCAGGGGGGAAAATTTCTCGTTGCCACGCTTTTTGGCATTCCTGCCGTTTGGCGAAATATGCAAACTGAATTTAATATTCCCGACCCATCTCCCCTATGGACTTATGGATCAGTATTAAGTGTGTACTCTGTTGGGCCTTTTCTTCTATTCATTACTGGAATGATTTCGTTGCGGTTTCATGCTTTAAGTAAGGACAAAAGCTCCTTCGCTGCCCTGTTTCATCTTTGGATGTACCTGAATGCTTTCAATCTATTCTTCGGAACCTTCATTGCAGGTATTTTTACCGATCGCGGTTTTGGATATCTTATGGGATGGCTTTTCATTCCCCGCTATATTGAAGTTCCACTGGGATTGTTTTCGGTTTTTATGATATGGATGATAGGTTTTTCTGCCGGAAAAAAACTCATTGCCTTTGCCCCCGCCCGACAATTTTACACCTCTGTTTTGCCCCAGTTTTTTATCAAGTCGCTCTATGTTTATATCCCCATATCAGTGAGCTTAGGATTGCTATTGCTCATAGGATTCAATCATCGCGACTTCACAATTCAACTGGTTTATCTCACCTTACTCATCATGCTGACTCCCACTTTACGATTCATTCCTGAACGAATGACCTAATTTGAAGAGTTTCCCCGATTTTAATTATCGAATGTCATTTAATCGTAATTTTGAAACCAGATTTTTAAAACAACAAATCGCTTCAGTTCATTAACCAACAGCGAATATAAATAAAACAATATGAATCAATTTATTAGAGAATTGGAACCCAAAATGGTCTGGCAATTTTTCGATGATATTTGCCAAATTCCTCGCCCCAGTAAAAAAGAAGACAAAATGATAGCTTTTCTCAAAGCCTTTGGGGAAAAATATCAGTTGGAAACGCTACAGGACGAAACAGGAAATATCCTTATCAGAAAAAATGCAACCAAAGGAATGGAAAACAAACCCTGGGTTGTGCTACAAAGCCATATAGACATGGTTTGCGAAAAAAACTCTGATTTGGAGTTCAACTTCGACACCGATGCCATTATTCCACAAATCGACGGGGAATGGGTTAAAGCAACTGGTACCACTTTGGGCGCTGACGACGGAATTGGAGTAGCCACACAACTCGCCATTCTGGCATCCACAGATATTGCCCACGGTCCCATTGAATGTCTTTTTACCGTGGACGAAGAAACCGGATTAACAGGAGCCTTTGGCCTAAAACCTGGCTTCGTAAAAAGCGAAATACTGCTTAATCTCGACTCCGAAGACGAAGGCGAACTCTTTATTGGTTGTGCCGGCGGCATTGATACCGTGATTGAAATGGAATACGAAACCGAAGAAACCGGCGAAGGATACTCCTTTTATCAGCTCACAGTAAATGGTCTTAAAGGAGGTCACAGTGGTGATGACATCAATAAAGGATTGGGCAATGCCGTAAAAATAATGAACCGCATTCTTTGGGAAGCCACTCAAACCTGCGAAATCAAGCTAACCAGTTTCAATGGTGGAAACCTTAGAAATGCCATAGCCCGCGAAGCCTTTGCCTATGTGGCCGTACCCAATCAGAAAAAAGCTGATTTCGAAAACCTTGTGGATGATTTACCATTAAAAATAAAGGCTGAATACAATATTACTGAGCAAGCACTAAATATTCATTGTGTCCCCATCGGCCTTATAGAAGAAGTTTTACTGCCTGAATATCAAAATGCCTTGTTGAACGCACTCTATGCCTGCCCTCACGGTGTAATTGCCATGTCGCAAAGCATCCCCAATTTTGTGGAAACATCTACCAATCTGGCCTCTATAAAAATGGCTGATTACCGTATTGTGATAACCACCAGTCAGCGAAGCTCGGTGGACTCCGCCAAAACCGACATCGCCAATATGGTGGCTGCCAATTTTATGAATGTGGGAGCCTATGTTGAACATGGCGAAGGTTACCCTGGCTGGACACCAAACCCCAACTCCAGAATTCTGGATCTTACCGTAAAATCCTATGAAAAGCTTTTTGCCAAAAAACCCAAAGTTCTGGCCATTCATGCCGGACTTGAATGTGGTTTAATTGGCGAAGTTTACCCAAAAATGGATATGATTTCCTACGGACCCACCATTAAAGGAGCCCATTCGCCCGATGAAAGACTTAAAATAGAAACTGTGAAGATGTTTTGGGATTTAACCCTCGATATTCTCAAAAGCGTTTAACGATATTTTAATTGTTCGTGAACGGATGTCTGAAAAGTCATCCGTTTTTTTTGTACGAAAAAAGCCAAAGAAGAATTTCTTTGGCTTTCGAACAATTATTAAAAAAATATTAATTATGCGGAGTATCACTACTCCAAATAGCGCGGTAACCACTCCAACGCTATACTTTTAAGATTAACTTAATGAAAGAACTCACTTCACCAATAACAAACCTTATGCCAAAAAAATACCCGTCTTTAAATCAGCAAGTTAACCCGAAGCCAATAACACCAGAGTCTTAATATTGGAACAACCACCAAAACTCTCTGTCTATCTTGTAAAAACAAGTTATAATTGAAGCCAGTATTAAGCCCTTTAGCCCTAAAATTTTCCTCCTTGTACTATCATAAAAAGAGTAGTTTGCTATATATCACTGGTTTAAAAAAATTTCATGAAAAAATATTACCGATTACAAAACAATAAAAGAGGCCATTCCAATATTCGGCTATTTTTTCCATATTTTGGAATCAATAATATAAGCACTTTTTTACCAATGATTTACGAATCAAATTACCTAAATACTAAAATTAGTCGTTAGCATTCTATTCGGTAATGAGAAGCAAGAATTGAACGGGCAAAAACCAATTTGGGATTATTTATTCAAGTCGATGGTTACGGTTTCGCCGGTCTTGATAACGAATCGCTTATTGAGACTGTTGGTGGTTTCGTTGGAGAATTTTGTCCGGTAAACAATGTGATACTTCCCCGGCAGCAAATACAACGATTCCAGATGATTTATTTCGTTACGGAAATTATACACCCAAATCATTTGCCCGTCTTTCTCTTCAAAAAGACTTCCGTAACCCAACCCGGGCTTTTTTACAATCAAAATTCCCGGGCCGGGAATTTCAACTTTGGTGGCATGGTTTTGATTGATATTCACCTGGGGAATAATCAACCGCGGCAAGCTTAATACTTCGAGAGTATAGCTTCCGGTTATGTATTGCTCCTCCTGACCAAAAAGCTGCAAATTGTAAGTTTGCTGGGTTTGCGGATCCTTCACCAAAGCCTGAAGCCCGCTGATTGGCTCTTTACTGATTATTCCGAGTTGTAAAGCTCCCACGGGCGCGTCAATGGCTATGGTATTGTGTTCGCCCATGCGGAGCACAACACTGTCGCTGCGAACAGGCGGAATGGTATGAACCACAATATCGTAAACGGTTCGCGGATCGAGAAATAAAGTATCCGGAACCCCAAAAGCATTGAGGGTATGTATAAAATTAAGTTTCAAAAGATTTGTCTCGTGATCATATATGCTGATGGGCACATTGGTGGTGGTGGGACGATGATTGGCATCGAGCAGATTGATTTGCGATGTGGTGCTATTCATGGCCTTAGATATCATGATATGCAGAGCCCCAATAAAATGCTCCTCGTTCTTTGCCTGAATATAAGTTCCCACACAATCGAAACTATTTTCAAAATCCGCACCAATGCCTATTACAAAGGGCTTTAGGATAATTCCCTGTTGCTGAAGCTTCACACTGACTTCGCAGGGATCGCCCCCACATTCTTCTATTCCGTCGGTGATAAGGACAATGATATTGCGGCAATTATCGCATTTGGGGAAATCTCCGGCAGCCTGCTCCAAGGCATAGGTAATGGGTGTGGTTCCTTTGGGAACTATTTCTCTAAGAGCCTTCTTAACCTTTTTAATATTATTGGTTCCAAAGGGGACCACCAACCGGCTGTCTTCGCAAATCTGGGGAGGAACAGAATAAATATCGCCATAAACCCGAAGTGCTATTTCCAAATCAGCGATGTTTTCTAAACTGTCGACCCAATTGGATAGAATGTTTCGGGCCACAAAAATCTTTTGTTGGTTGTTCCACAAGCCAAACATGGACTGAGAAGCATCGAAAACGAAGAGAAGCCGGGTCTTTTGGGGCTCTTGTTCGGCCATCTTTTTCTGGGAAAACCCGTTGGGAAGGTACCAAAACAACATAACCCCCACAATAAAAACTCCCCAATTTTTCGCAACAGAATTTCTCATAACATTAACGATTTAATCAACGGCAAACACTGGCTATTTCCCATTCAGGATGGTCACATTTCCATGCTCAGTACCCTGACTCAGCTGACCTTCCCAGGTAAAAACATAATAATATACACCATCGGGCAATCCGCCACCATCCCAGTTTTCGGTACAATTGCTGCAATCGAATACTCTGTTACCCGCTCTGTTGAAAACAGTGAGTTCGGTGGATTTAAAATGTTGCTCAAAGATTAAATCTTCGCCTGAGCATTTTTTCACATCGCTTATTCCGGTTGATTTTAAGCCTTCTTGGTTTTCTTCTCCGGCACTACCATCCACAATTTTAAAAACCCATTGGTCATTGGATGCATCTCCATTTGGAGTAAAAACATTGGGAATGCAGAAATTCAACTCTTTAACTTCGAAATTTGTGATGGTGACGGTGGTATCGCAACCATCGATGTTTTCCGTTTTTAAAGATACGGGGTAAATGCCCACTTTGTCATAGGTGTGGCTGGCATTCTCGGTATAGGCTTTTGTCTCGTCACCAAAATTCCACTCATAGGTTTCTATGTAAAGCTCCTCGGTTTCGATGGTGAAATCGGCATAGGGCTTGGTTATGTATATAACTTCGGGCGTAGCTTTGATGGAATACACAGCTGCCGGATATATGGCAGGATCGAAACTGCTGGTATAAATACAACCTCCTGCATCGAAAATCATAACGGAAACAGGAGCTTCACAAAGACCATAGGCTATGCTTTCGTTTTGATTGAAACGATCGTTCCATTTATAGGTGTATGGAGCGAGTCCGCCAGTGATTGTCACCTCAACCTGAGCTTTACAACCGCTGTTTTCACTGTTATCGCGACAGCCTTTGGCAAATTGCTCAAAATCAATAGAAACGCTGCTATTAAACGGAATAGAGACTGACCCATCAGTTATAAAATCGGTATCTACCTGCAAATTGTCGATATTGGTGAAGCCGGATTCCGATTCAAGCCAGGTGAAATCAGACTGACCAGAGCCTATTTCAGAAAACCTGAGCGACAGTAATAATTCATCATCAACAGAAACACCATAATAAGATGCCCATGATATGGTTAAAGTATCGTTCGATGCATTTACATTAATCCGGTAAGTATCGTTATTGGTAGTGTTAAAGCTGGAATTGTGATAATAACTGGTATCGTAATCAAGTACCTGATTATTATACCTAAACTTTAATTGAAAGGCCTTTATTTCCTGTAAATTTTTAATCAAAACCGGCATCTCAAAATTATTGGTAGCACACTGTGATGCCAGTCTTACTTCAATCTGACCACTTGCAAACACGGGCAATGAAATCACCAAAAAAAGAAAATATCTGGCAAATAAATGCCTCTCCAATATTTTGATTCTTAAATTAAAAAACTGTTTCATTCTAAAATTGATTGGTTGATAATAAAACTAAGGTGCAGGCCACTTCCACTTCTATATTCTTCTGCCCGGCCATTTGCATGAATTCACCGTTTTCGGTTCCCGGATTGAAGATAATACGTTTGGGCTGAAGATTTAGTATATAGTCGTAGACATTTATTTGATTTTCGGGCGAAAGATAGATGGTAACAGTATGAATTTCAGACAACAATGGTTGTCCCTTTTGAATGGGAATGTCGCCAATAAATCCACTTCGCAAACCAATGGCTTCCACCGGATGGCCGAATCCCGAAAGCATTTCAACAGCTCGGTAACTATAACGATCGGGATTTGGACTTGCTCCCACAACTAAAGTCTTCTTGTGCATCGCTTTTTTTAAGCAAAGATAAGACAAAACCCCAAAGACCACCGCCACAAAATTTTATCCTGAGCCGAAAACCCACAAAAGAAACCTGTGGAGAAAATGATGTATGGATTTTTTAACCTATTCATTTAACAATTGTTGATAAAATGCCCCTGAGTCCAATGTTGCCGGGTCGGGTTTACCTCACATAATTTATTATCTTTGCGCCTCTTAAATTTACCGGAAAAATGACAGAACAAGAAATGAACAAACAAATGGAATATTCAGCCGATAATATTCAGGTTTTAGAAGGGTTGGAGGCTGTTAGAAAGCGGCCTGCCATGTATATTGGCGATATTTCTTCCAAAGGATTGCATCATTTAGTATACGAAGTAGTAGATAACTCCATCGATGAGGCTTTAGCCGGACATTGCGACACCATTGATGTTTTCATTCAAAAAGATAATTCCATAAAGGTGGTTGACAACGGAAGGGGAATTCCTACCGACCTTCATGAAAAAGAAAAAAAATCGGCCCTTGAGGTGGTTATGACCGTGCTCCATGCCGGTGGTAAGTTTGACAAGGGTTCCTATAAAGTATCGGGCGGTTTGCACGGTGTGGGTGTTTCATGCGTGAATGCACTCTCGGCGCATCTGACAGCGACTGTTTACAGAGAAGGAAAAATTTTCCGTCAGGAATACGAAATTGGAAAACCACTTTACAGCGTGAAGGAAATAGGTGTTAGCGACAGAACCGGAACCGAAATTGTTTTTATTCCGGACGATACCATCTTCACCACCACCGAATTCAGCTACGATACTCTGGCCAACAGAATGCGTGAGTTATCATTCCTGAATAAAGGAATTACCATAAACCTCACCGACGAAAGAGTGCTGGAAGATGGTCAAAGCAAAACCGAAGTTTTTCATTCGCTGAATGGGTTGGAGGATTTTATCAATTATTTGGATGAAACCCGCGAAAAACTCATTCCCGACGCCATTTATATGGAAGGCGAAAAGAACGAAATGCCCATTGAAATAGCCATGCGCTACAACACTTCCTTCTCGGAAAATGTGCATTCCTATGTAAACAATATCAATACCCACGAAGGTGGAACTCACTTGAGTGGATTTAGAAGGGGTTTAACCCGCACCCTGAAAGCCTACGCCGAAAAATCGGGAATGCTCAAACAACTCAAATTCGACATCAATGGCGACGATTTTAGAGAAGGACTCACCGCTGTAATCAGTGTGAAAGTTGCCGAGCCTCAGTTTGAAGGTCAAACCAAAACGAAATTGGGGAATAGCGACGCTTTAGGTGCTGTTGACCAAATGATTAGCGAAGCATTGTCGAATTATTTGGAAGAAAATCCAAAAAATGCCCGCCAAATCGTTAACAAGGTAATTTTAGCCGCCACAGCCCGTCACGCCGCAAGAAAAGCCCGTGAACTGGTTCAACGGAAAAATGTTTTATCGGGCTCCGGATTGCCTGGCAAATTGGCCGACTGCTCCGAAAGAGACCCCGCTTTAGCCGAAATTTACTTAGTCGAGGGTGACTCGGCGGGTGGTACTGCCAAACAAGGCCGAAACAGAAAATATCAAGCCATTCTTCCACTTCGCGGTAAAATCCTGAACGTGGAGAAAGCCATGCCTCACAAAATTTTCGAGAGCGAAGAAATCAGAATTATGTTCACCGCATTGGGCGTATCCATTGGTACCGAAGACGATAGTAAAGCTTTGAACCTTGACCGTCTCCGCTATCACAAAATCATCATCATGACCGATGCCGACGTGGATGGTAGCCATATTGCCACGCTCATTCTCACTTTCTTCTTCCGCTACATGAAAGACCTTATAGAGAAAGGCTATGTATATATTGCCACTCCCCCACTTTATTTGGTAAAAAAGGGTAAGGAAGAGCAATATGCCTGGACCGACGATCAGCGCGATATGATTGTGAGACAGTTTTCGCCCGACGGAAAAGACAAAGGCGTTCATATTCAGCGCTATAAAGGTTTGGGAGAGATGAATGCCGAACAGTTGTGGAGCACTACCATGGATCCGGAACACCGTACCCTTCGCCGTGTTGAAATAGAGAACGAGCCCGAAGCCGATCACGTGTTCTCCATGCTCATGGGCGACGAAGTTCCCCCCAGAAGAGAGTTCATTGAGAAGAATGCAAAATATGCCAAAATCGATGTTTAATCTTTGCATCGACACCAACAAAACTAAAATAGAAAAACACCCGAATCATTTTCGGGTGTTTTTGTTTCCGCTTAACAAAAAATAACTGCAACGCCGATGTTGTATATAATTAAAATAGCTACTTTCGCTCATGAGATTACTGCAAAACCATCAGGTTCAACCATTAAATTTTCGCTACATGACAAATACAAATAATCTTGTACTCGCCCTCGCCATTTTGCTCAATTCGCTGGCTATTGCTCAAACGAATGTGGACAATGTGGTGGATCAAAAAGTTTTTGATAACCAAAAAAACAAAATCCTCAACAATATCATCGTTTCTTCGCTCGAAAGAGCTCATTTTGCCCCCAAAGCCATCGACGATAGCCTTTCGGCTAAGTTTTACAATGAATATATAGCAAATCTGGACCGCACCAAGAATTTCCTGCTGCAAGAAGACATAGCCAAACTGGAAAAGTATAAATTCGATCTCGACGAACAACTTTCCACCGACCGGCTCGATTTTTTCAATCTTTCGGTGGGTATGGTAAATGCCCGTACTCAGGAAGCCAAGGCTTACTATCAGGATATTCTGAGTCAGCCGTTCGATTATAAAGCCAACGAAACCATTGAGCTTGACACCGACAAGGTAGGATATTGTTCCACCAAAGCCGAACTGAAGGAACGGTGGAGAAAAGCTCTGAAATTCCAAACCATCACTCAAATCAGTGCCCGTCAGGAAAGTCAAACCGAAGCCGCCAAAAAAAGCGATACGGTGACCATAAAAAGCTTTGACGAGCTGGAGAAAGATGCCCGCAAAAAAATTCTGAAACGACAAGACGAGTGGTTTCACCGCATGCTCGATCAAATAGACAATACCGACCAGATAACCATCTATCAAAATGCTTTGACAGCGGTTTTTGATCCCCACAGCAACTATTTCCCCCCAAAACTCAAGGAAGATTTCGACATCCGTTTTAGCGGTCAGTTGGAAGGAATTGGAGCCACCCTTTCGCCCAAAGATGGTTATATCAGAATTGTGGAACTGGTTCCCGGAAGCCCTTCGTGGAAAAGCGGACAGATTAAGGAAGAAGACCTGATTCTGAAAGTTGGACAAGGCGACGAAGAGCCTGTGGATGTGTATGATATGCGTTTGGACGATGCCGTTAAACTCATTCGCGGCCCCAAAGGAACCAAAGTAAAACTCACCATTAAAAAACCCGATGGCACCATAAGAGAAGTAACCTTGATTCGCGATGTGGTTATCAGAGAAGAAACCTACGCCAAATCGTCAATCGTTGAACTGAACGATGACCCCAATTTTAAGGTGGGGTATATTTCGCTGCCTTCTTTCTACACCAATTTCAACGACCCCAAAGGCAGAAGCTGTGGCAGAGATATGAAATTAGAATTAGAGAAAATAAAAGCCGAAGGTATCAACGATATCATTATCGACCTTAGAAGCAACGGCGGTGGATCGTTGCGCGATGCGGTGGAAATTGCCGGGTTGTTTATCGATCAGGGACCGGTGGTTCAGCGAAAAAGCAGCATTGGGCAGGAAAGCGTTCTGAGCGACCCCGACAATATTATCAATTTCGATGGCAATGTGGTGGTGCTCGTGAACGAAAACAGCGCTTCGGCTTCTGAGATTCTGGCCGCTGCCTTGCAAGACTATAAAAGAGCCGTCATTGTGGGTTCCAACTCAACCTTTGGCAAAGGTACCGTGCAGCAATTTGTGGAGCTGGACCGCCTTCTTCCCGCCAAATTCAACGATTTTAAAAGCTTTGGTTCCCTGAAGATTACCATGGAGAAATTCTATAGAATCAATGGGGGCGCTACCCAGCTCAAGGGTGTGGTGCCTGATATTATTCTGCCCACCAACTATTCGTTCATCGAGTTTGGAGAGAAAGAAATGGACTATGCCCTGCCCTGGGACGAAATAAAACCTGTGGACTATAAAGCCCGCACCAAATACATCCCCAACTATCAGTATATCAAGAATAAAAGCAAAGAAAGAGTGGATGCCGATGCCCATTTTCAAAAGATTGTGGAATATGCTCAGTGGGTGAAAGAGGAACAGGACAAAACCACCGAATCGCTGAATTTCGATGAATACGAAAAGAAAGTGAAGGAGCGCAAAACCTTTCTCGACAAGTTCGATCATTTGGGAAAAGACACTTTAAATCTTAAAGTTCAGGATTTAAGAGCCGACGTGGCAATTATCGATGCCGACAGCACCAAGCGTGTAACCACCAACGAATGGCACGACGATATTACCAAAGACAATTATATTGTGGAGAGCATTTATATTCTGCGCGATTTAAAGGCCATCAGAAAAAACTAAAAGAAATGCTGCTTTGAGCAGCATTTTTTATACCGATTTTACTTTCAATATTGTCCAATTTCAACTTCGTCGAATTGGACAATTTTCAAGTATTATCGGCATTAACCATTGTAAATTTATAAAATAGTTAGTACTATTTTATAAATACAATTGGTATTATTTCGGCATATCGGAGTAGCGATACCAGGTTTGTCCCTTGATGTTTTGCTTCACAGGAGCCAGTTTGGCATCAGCTTCTATCATTTCCATAAAGGCCGGAAAAACACTGTCGATGCTGTTGGTTTTGAGCCATTCCTTCATAAACTCTTCACCGCTGCCAAAAATAGGAAACACTTCCACCTTCGACTTTCCATCGATAATGGCTTCGAGACGGTTCGATTTGTATTGGGCTATCTTCTTCAAATCTTTTCGGTAGTAGTGAACGTGGATGGTATTGATGTATTGAATAAGCTCCTGCATCTCTTCTTTGGTCACATTGCCCACATAACTCTCCAATTTGAGGTTGAACTCGCTGGCAATGGTGCGGAGGGTTTTAAGCTGCTCGATATAAAAATAGAACGCAGCGGCACGGGTTCCGGGCAATCCCATGGGTTCCAGATAAGTTTTGCTGTAATAGCCCTCAGGGCTGGTGAGCTTGGTATTCCAAAACTCAAGCTCCAGGTTAAACCCATCCACCAGCTCCTCCGGATGATCGATATGATGTAAATTGTATTGAAGAACCGGATCGAAACTAGCTGCTTTTTCGCCCACCACCGATATTCTCACAATGCCATATTCCGTTTTGGCCTTGCGGATGAAATTGGCAAAGGGGTCGTCGGTCATTTCGCTGTCGAGGGGAAACCTGTTTCGGTGAATTTGATGTATATTGTAGATAATCAAATAGTTAAATTCATGGTCTTTGGCATAGGCCAACAACTCGTTCTCGCGGGTTTTCACATCAATAATATCAACGAAATCGTTGACGTAGAGCGCCTTGAGCATATCGGTTTGAGCATTC
>DYSN01000136.1 GCA_020718205.1 Draconibacterium orientale | reverse complement strand
ATTTTCTCGATTCGGTAAAAAACGAAGCTTTGCAGGGAATATTGGAACGTCAAGTGCCCAACGGTTTACTTTATAGCTGGCGCGAAGATAATGCGTCGTGGCTTTACGGGCAGGGGCTGGTTTTGAAATTACTTTCGCTCGAAGGAATATGGGAAAACAAAGTTGCGGTAAATGATTATGCCCGGGCAGCAGAAAAACTGGCAAGATTTTTAGTCGGTCAACAATTTCCGGCAGGATATTGGCCCCGTGGCTGGAACACTTTGCAGGGAACAGTACGAAGCGTAGATGAAGTGATATGGATGGGCGATTTCCCTTGGATAATAACAGGCCTGGTCAATTACTATGCTCAATCGGGCGATGAGATTGTGTTGCCGGCCATTCAGAAAGCAAAATCTTTTCTTTACGATTTAATTGAGCCCTCGGGAAAATTCTATACGGTAAATACTTCTACGGGGGAAAAAATATTGGTTACCAACACCGAAGCTTATACCTCTGCCATCAATAGTGTGTTTGAGCTTGGCGACTCAGCAACAGCTACAACCATGCTCCAGTATATTTCCGCCTCAACCTGGGATGACCATTTATTATACTGGAAAGAAGCCATTGAATCGTCCAGGCCTACTCTTTTTAGCGCTACGTGGATGTCAATGCTAAGCTATCATACCAATGATTCCATAAAGGCAATAAACAGTCTTTCTTTTGTAGGAAAAGTGCTTGATACTCACGGCCCAGGAAATCCGGAAGGCTTTGATGGCATTGGGCCGATTGCCACATGGTACGAAGGAACACTGACTTATATTTGCGCAGGCGGGCCTAAAAGTCAGATGTTATTTGATAGTTTGGTCAACTATCGTTTTGCTGACGGAACGATGCCCTCCTATAACGACAGCTTAGGCGGTAAAGCCGATATTTGGGCCGTAGACTGGTCGAGTCTTGATGCAACTTCGTGGTTATATTTTGCAGCAGCTAAAAAATCACCCTTCAAACAATACCATTCTTTTAGTTTTCCTACAGGATTAAATGAAAATGAAGTTGCTATAAAGAAGTCTGTTTCCATTTTTCCGGTACCTGCAAAAGAAAAAATTACTATCGCGTTAGATGATAATACTGAGACAATAAGAAGCATAGCCATATATAACATTTGGGGTCAGTGTTTAATAAAAAAGACGATTAATTCCGGCTCAAAGTTTGAAATAGTGGACATCTCATCCTTAAGTACCGGAATATATATCTGCCGCATTGAAGGACAAACCCAACATTTTTCTCAAAAAATTGAAATTATTAAATGAACATATTTGGTATGAAATATTTTTAAAAAAAAGAGGATTAGATATTTTCTTTACTTACAAGGCAGTTTCTATATGTATATTGCTATAAACGAGAATGTCAACAATAACTTTGATTAAAGATAAAATAGTACGACACGGTCGTTTAAAAGGAAAATAATGGCTTAAAAAACTCCAAACAGAACACATAGCGGAAATAAAGGCTATATACAATAAGGGTTTCAGTGGTAATTTAGGCATTCTGCCCTGCATAAAATTTCATGTTGGCAGACAGTTTTGTAGCCCGCAATCCCTTACTGCTGCTACACTCAACCGATAGCGGTAAGCGTAGAGAACAGCCTTAAACCGAATTGACAACTATTAAAATGACAATTATGAAGAAACCAATTTTAATAACTTTAACACTTGCGACAACTTTTTGTCTCGGATTCGCTTTTAAGTCCATAACAACAAATAATAACGATAATAAAATGAAAAGAGTAACAGGAATTGGGGGCATTTTCTTTAAATGCAAAGACCCAAAAGCAGTAACAGAATGGTATCATAAACATCTTGGACTTGACACTAATCCATATGGTGCGACATTTGAGTGGTATGAAAGTCCTGACAGTACAACAAAAGCTCAAACTCAATGGACACCATTTGCACAAGATTCAAAATACTTTGACAATGATTTTATGCTAAATTACCGAGTTGAAAACTTGGAAGCACTTGTTGAAGAACTGAAAAAAGAAGGCGTAACCATTGTGGACAAAATTGAAACCTTCGACTACGGCAAGTTTGTTCACATTCTTGACGGAGAAGGAAACAAAGTACAGCTTTGGGAAGCAATTGACTAATGCTTACAACAGACAAAAATGCGAAATTTTTAGAATCGGAATTGAATTTTACAGACACAGATAAAACCGAAAACGACCTGCTTCAACTGGGTTTTAAACAGGCATTTATGTTCCGGCCAGGTGCTTTTATCCCGCTTAAGGGAATCAAATCAAGAACAAAGAGTTATCAGTTCAAGTACGATTATTTTATGTGGCTGGTAAAAGGGATAAAAAGTGCCTAATTCTGTAGCTACGCCTACACAGATTGGCCTGGCTATGATCAATTCGATGCTTTTTGGCTACGCGAAAAATATACTTAAAGCAAAGGATATTATTATTTTGTTGGATAAAAAAAGCTGAAAAACGCAACCTTATATCAGTAAAAAAGGTTTAGCTAATCACCTTATTAAATTAAGAAGCAACTTTCCGGTAACGCCAAACCGCCAACGTCAGCGAACATACTGCATATATTGAAATAGCAATAAACGGCTCCAAAATATCCTGAAACTGCGATCCCTTGAGCATAATCATTCTGATAATTTTGATGAAATAGGCTATTGGGTTTATGACATTAACCTGCTGCGCCCATTCAGGCATACTGTCTATTAGAGTAAAAAGACCGCTCATCATTATAAAAACCACTGCAAAAAACCAGGCCAGAAACATGGCTTGCTGCTGCGTATTTACCATGGTCGATATCAAAAGACCTATACCCAGTGTAGCCAATAAATACACCGAAGCAACTCCAAAGATCAGCCAAAGACTTCCAAGAATAGGAATTCCAAAAACGATGCGTGCAAGCGTAAGGCCGAAACCCAGCTCAAACAATGCGATAAACCAAAACGGGAGCAGTTTGCCAATTACAAACTGGTATTTCTTTACCGGCGAAACATTGATCTGCTCGATGGTGCCCATTTCCTTTTCACGGACCACATTCATAGAGGATAAAAACATGCCGATAACGGTAACCAACAATACAAGTATTCCAGGTACCATATAAGTTTTATAATCCAGTTCCGGGTTAAACCAGTATGAATACCTCATATCGAACGGTGGTTTCACCTCCATCCCTCCTGTTATATCTACAAGTATATCCTGGTTATAATCCATAATAATTGAATTGCCATACGCATTCATAATGGCGGCCGTACTCCCGTCGATGGCATTGGTAATCAGCTGGACTGATGCTTTTGATTCTTTTTGAAGGTCGCATTCAAAACGGTTAGGGATAATCAGGATCTGGTGAGCCTTACCGGTCTTTAACAGTTCTTCAGCCTGCAGATACGAGTCAGCATACGCTTTTATATGATAAAACGGGGGGGCCGCAAACTTTGAAACCAGCAGGCGCGAAACTACCGAATGATCCTGATCCACAATCACCAGGTTGATATTTTTGATTTCAAATGTAACCGCAAAAGCCAGTACCAGCAATTCTACAATCGGGATAACAAAAATGATGGGCAGCATCAACTTATTGCGAAAAATTTGCCGGAACTCCTTTTGTAATATGTAAAGTATTGTTTTCAAATTATTTGTTTCAGGGTTTCATTGATTGAAAGAGTTTCATTGATTGAAGGGGTTCAAGGTTCAATTGCCTACGGTGTTCAAGGTTTAAAATTCCTACCATCTCTATGCGAAAGTAATCAAGCTATTTACTTTCAACTTTGGACTTGGCATTTTGAACTTTTGTACAATTTTTAACCTACTCAAGTCTGATCTTAAATTTCTTAATGCTCAAGGCAATAAAAAACACAGCCATTCCTGCAATGATCAGCGTCTCTTTCCAGATATACTGTAAACCTAATCCTTTTATCATAATTGCTTTTACGATTATAATAAACCAGCGTGGAGGCATAATAAGGCTAAACACCTGCAATTCCACCGGCATATTTTCAATCGGGAAAATAAATCCACTCAGCAAAATGGTTGGGAGCATAAGCGCAAACATCGATAACATCATGGCCATCTGCTGGCTGTTGCTTACCGTTGAAATAAATATGCCTAAGGATAATGCCATTACTATAAACAGCAGGCTTTCGGCCAATAAAAGCACCAGGCTTCCTTTTACCGGCATTTCCAGCACAAAGTAACTAAGCATTAGGATGATAAGAGCGTTAGAGAAAGCAAGTAATACATACGGAAGCACTTTACCTGCAATAATCTGGATCGGTTGCATAGGCGACACCAGCAGGATTTCCATAGTTCCCATTTCTTTTTCGCGGGCAATGGAAATGGAAGTCATCATAGCGGTAATAAGCATCAGCAAAATGGTAATAACTCCCGGAACAAACATGAAAACGCTTTTTAAAGCCGGGTTGTACATCATTTGCGTTTGGGTGTTGATGGTAACAGGCAACGACATTCCTTTAAGATATTCCTGCTGGTAATCGTTTACAATAGCTGACGTATAACTTACCAACAGATTTGCCGTATTCGGATCGCTGGCATCGGCAATTACCTGTATGCCGGCCTGTCGGTCTTTTTCAAGCTTTGAAGCAAAATCACTTTCGAATATGATCACCTCTTTAACTTTTCCTTGCCTGAAAACCTCCTCGATATGTCTTTCGCCAGGCACCTGTTCGCTGAGAATAAAAAACCCGGATGAAAGCACTTTTGATGTTATAGCCCTGGTAACCTGGTCGTTTGAGTGATCAATAATGGCAATGGGGGCATTCTTTACTTCAGTTGAGAGTGCAAAACCAAAAAGCAAAACCTGTATCACGGGCATACCAAACAGGATTATCATCGACCTGTAATCGCGGAAAATGTGATAAAACTCTTTGATGATAAAACCTCTCATTTAATGTGCGATTTGTGATGTGGGATGTTTAAATTCAGCGATACTAAATCCGACATCGCAAATCCAGCATCCGGAATTCTTTTAACTACGGGCAATTTTCAGAAAAACCTCTTCAATATTCGCTGCATTGTATTGCTTTTTAAGATTTGCAGGTGTATCAAGTGCTACAATTTTACCATCTGCCATAATGCTTACACGCCGGCAGTATTCAGCTTCGTCCATATAGTGTGTGGTTACGAAAACCGTGATTCCCTGGCTTGCCGTTTCATATATGATTTCCCAGAATTGGCGGCGGGTAATCGGATCAACACCACCTGTAGGTTCATCGAGAAAAACAATGAATGGTGTATGAATGATAGCCACCGAGAAAGCCAGTTTTTGCTTCCAACCCAATGGAAGTGATCCCAAAATCTGGTTTTTTTCGCTTTCGAGCCCGAGCCGTCCCAGGAGTTCTGTTGTTCTCTCCTTGATTTTCGCTTTCGGCAATCCATAAATACCTCCGAAAAACTGGAAATTCTCCCAAACTGTTAAATCCTCGAAAAGTGAAAAACGCTGGCTCATATAACCTATCCGTTTCTTAATCATTTCCGACTGGTGGTAAACATCATATCCAGCCACTTTCACTTTCCCTGATGTAGGAGCCGTTATCCCGCACAGGATTTTCATGGCCGTAGTTTTACCTGCGCCATTCGCTCCCAGGAAACCATAAATCTCTCCTTCATCAACTGAAAAAGTCAGGTTGTCGTTCGCCACAAAACTGCCGAATTTTTTAACCAGGTTTTCTACTTCAATGATTGGCATTTTTTTAGGAGTTGGGGGTTAGGAAGAAAGGCGATGGGAAGAGAGGGCGATAGGGAGAGGGGGTGAATAGGCGACTGTTAGCGGATGATTTGGCGATTCCTAATTCATTTGTTCTTTTTTTCTAATGTTCTTTTGCTATAAGTTAATAAATCCACTATAATTTCCAAAGGTGAAGAGTATCAGTTCTCAATATTTCAAAAAATTCCTTTCAATGAGTCGCCCTGTCGCCCCTCTCCCTTTCTCCCACTCGCCTCCCACCTCTATCAACCTTAACTTTCACTCGTTCCACTCTCCTCCCTCATCATCTCCATAAAGCAATCTTCAATGGATGGTTCAATTTTAGAAATATCGACATTACTGTTACCTGCTGCTTCCAGATAGGAGGCAATTTCAGTAGGTTTAACCGATTCGTCCGACAGCGACAGGTGAATGTGCTCCCCGAACGGGAAAGCCGTCCTGGTGGATTTAAAACGCCTCAGGTCGCCAAGTAAACGGTATATGTCGTCCGCCTTCACAGCCCATAAAGCACTTCCAAAATTGCTGCGAATAGCATCAGGTGTATCGATGCTCATTATTTTACTGTTCTGAATCAATGCCACGCGGTCACAACGGGATGCTTCGTCCATATAAGGCGTTGAAACAATAATCGTTATCCCGCTCCGACGTAACCTGGCCAGCATTTCCCAGAATTCGATCCGCGATACGGCATCGACACCTGTTGTAGGTTCATCAAGCACAAGGACTTCCGGCTTATGGATCAGGGCGCACGACAACGCCAGTTTCTGTTTCATTCCTCCCGAAAGTTTTCCGGCTTTTCGATTTTTGAATGGCTCGATCTGGCTGTAAATATCTTTTACCAACTCGTAATTGGCCTCAGGGGTTGTTTTGAAAATACCGGCAAAAAAACGCAGATTCTCTTCAACAGTCAGATCCTGGTAGAGCGAAAAACGACCAGGCATATACCCCAGGATTTTCCGGAGTTTAATGTAATCTTTTACGGTATCATGACCTTCCACAATTATCGACCCGCTATCAGGAATCAGCAGCGAAGTTACCAACCTGAACAAAGTCGTCTTTCCGGCACCATCAGGACCGATAAATCCAAACAATTCACCCTTATCAACTGTAAACGAAATATCATCGAGCGCAGTTTTATCACCATAACGCTTGGTTATTTCAGATGCCTGAATGGAGATGTTTGATGACATTGTATGAAATTAAGAAATAACATGGTGAAGGCAGACAACGCGAGGATTGATTGGGAGACATGCTAAGGAACAGAAACCATAAAATGACCATTGAATAATCAATGAATGGCTCTATAAATTTTCCTGTACTATCCTTATTTCCTTAATGCGGCTTCTTTGGTCCAATATGCAGTTTTACCTAAACCCATCCACGAAGCTCCAATGTACCCCCTGATCTTGATTTTATTGGCTGATTCAAAGTTGATATAACAATTATAGGTTTTGCCACTTGCGGGATTATAAATAGATCCACCCGTCCATTCGTTATCTGAATTTTCAAACTTGAATCCTTTCAATATCTCCAGACCCATCACCGGGCGTTTCTGTAATTTAACATCAGGGTTTTTGTCGTCCACCTTGGGTTTGCCATCCTTATTCGGTTCTTTGAGCCAAACAATTTTCCCATAGTATTTGCCATTGGAGTCCTTGTAAATCTGTACCTGCGATTTTTCGGCACCGGTTTCATCATCGTAAGTCAGGTAATAACCCAAAATTTTGTCCGCTTTTGATTGTGCTTTGGCAGCCGGGGTAAATGCCAATGAGATGACTAGCAACGTTGCAGTGATAATGATTTTCATAATT
>DYSN01000340.1 GCA_020718205.1 Draconibacterium orientale | reverse complement strand
GTTTTTTATGGTTCTGGTATTCAAAATAGCTAAAAAGGGTAATTCCCACAATGAAAAGGAGAAACGTCCCCATCCATACCCATAAATCTTTTGTGTTTTTCATTACCTACAACCCATTGCGACGCTATTTATCGGCGTAATTATAGTCTTTAAATGGTGCATGGAATGTTATAAATTTCATCAATCATCTAAACCCGTTAGTTATTCATTGCTTCAGCCCTATTTTGTCGCTTTTTTGCTAAACTATAATTTTATACAGCTATTAGAAGAGGAGATGTAACGTGCCAACCGTTCTGAAAATTAAAGATTACCGTTTTTTCTTTTTTTCGCGTGAAGAGGCGCGTATGCACATTCACGTTATCTGTCCTGATGGTGAAGCAAAACTTTGGCTTGATCCAACTATCGAAATTGCAACGAGTTATAAGCTCTCAAATATTCGTCTCAAAGAGATTATAACGATGACAAAAGAGAATATCGAAACGTTTAAAAATGCTTGGGAGGCACATTTTGGAAACTGAAATCACCAACATTTCCCCTAACGGTGTATGGATTTTAACCGAGGGTAAAGAGCTATTTATGTCGTTTGAAACTTTCCCGTGGTTTAAAAATGCTTCGGTAGCGAAAATCAGCAATGTCGAGATTTATGCAAATGGTCATCTGCACTGGCCGGATTTGGATGTCGACCTTACCGTTGATATTATCGAACACCCTGAACGGTTTCCGCTGATTGCGTCGTAAATTTTTTCGTCATTCCCAACATCGTGTTAACAACGAAACCTATTTTTGACGAAACACCGTTAAGATATGAACCCTATCCTCGTGAATCTGAAAAACGATCGTATATCCCTTATAAATCAAATCCCTCGTTAACGGATCATCGGTATAAAAACTTTTTCGATAGCGGTGGCAAGGGCAATCCCTTCATTTTTAGGGATATGATGGATGGCATGAAAAACCCTTTTTTTTGCTTCATCGAATGAAATAGCAGGATAGTCACCCTCCTCAATAATCTGAATCTTATCCTTGGGAAGTATCTCTAAAAGCCCTATGAGTTTGTCATAAATCGTGTCATGGATAGTGAGCCGGATGGTGTGCATTCTAAACTTCCTTGATGGTTATGTTTAGAATTATAGCATTGATTGTACCACTCCTGTCACCCAACATCCCCCCGTCACCCTGAACTTGATTCAGGGT
This sequence comes from Draconibacterium orientale, assembly GCA_020718205.1. Classification (GTDB taxonomy): domain Bacteria; phylum Bacteroidota; class Bacteroidia; order Bacteroidales; family UBA12170; genus UBA12170. The sequence continues at coordinate 87 of DYSN01000340.1, read as the reverse complement.
CTCACTTCCCGACATTTTTTATCAATGGTAATCCCAAACTTACGCTGAACCTGTTTAATGACAAAATCATTGGCACGAACATCCATC
>DYSN01000339.1 GCA_020718205.1 Draconibacterium orientale | reverse complement strand
GTTAGTCTCAAAAAAAAGGGGAGATACTGTTTCAGTATCTCCCCTTTTTTTGTCTATAGATAGGCTCCTGTCCCGTCTCGCTCTTTAGGATCCCCCCCGTCAGCAAGAAGCAAGAGCGGTAAATCAGCTACACTGAGAAGACAGCTATGTTAACAAATTTCACGCGACTATCTTTCTTTTCAAGAAAGCAAGCCATGATAAACTAGAAGCAACAAGGAGAATGCTGCTTGGAAGTGGAACGGGTGCCGCTTCGATTTTTGCAGCAAAAATATTTTTTGTCGCGGAAATTTCAGGTGGAAGGGTATCTTCCACCCATTCATTTATGTAAGTATCAAAATACCATGTATTGTCCCATGTACCAATGGTTGGGGCATGAGTAGTCCGCAGAAAGGCCACGGGTGCGAGCGTGTTATACCAACCTTCTCCTGTAATACTGGCATTGTTTCCCAAAAGAACGCTCCACGTAAAGGTATCTGGCACCAATGTGGTTAAGCCATTTATTGTATAACTAAAATCTCCTTCTCCTGAAGGAATGGCAAGTTCACCACTATCGTATAATACTGTATTAGGCTTTCCAGAAATTCCATCATTTTTTAAAAAACGAACCCGTGCAAAGGGGTTTTCACCAGCAGTTAGAACTGAATAATTAAAAGTAAAACTTGTTATTTTACGATCAGTTCCATCAAGAGTTATTTGATTGCCATTTTCATAAACACTCCACCCACCCCATCCGTCAATTGAGTTAGTGTTATCATAAACCGTAGAAGCAGGAAAAGCAGATGTAGGCTGTAAATTAATCAAAAATAGAATGCATATTCCAATGCTAACCAGCGATAGATTCGTAACATTTGTTTTCATTTTTTCCTCCATGATTGTTCTTGAATATAGTTCTCGGCCTGTTATTAGTTCAATAGAACATCTTGCATCTCAATAAAATTGTCACCTGGGTCATCGTCATTAGCCTCACCGCCGAACATTGTTGATAATCAACTTGCGTAAAAGAAGGCGAAACCAACTAAAGCAAGTCCGATTGATTAGCAGGATTAGTGCCTTACAGGTCATTGCCTGGCAAAAAAACAAGTAAAGGCCTCTGTAAGGCGCTTATCTCTTTTATACGAAGATCGCTTTTCTTTTATCGCATTTGCCAAAAAAAAAACAATGGAAAGGCAGCATTTTTTTGTATCCTAACCATACTCTATTTTTTCTCCCCCAAGACTGAAGCGACTGGGCTACCTGTAAAATCAGTGCACCGAGCAGGAAATACACGGGTCATAGGCCCGCACCAGCATCTC
>DYSN01000135.1 GCA_020718205.1 Draconibacterium orientale | reverse complement strand
TTTCTGGCTTGAGATGTTCAACACGGACCACACCTGGAGAACGATTGGGACGGAAACCCCCTGCTTGGAGAATCAAATCCTTCACGGTCATGCCTTCATAGTACTCCATCCAACCTGGAGAAAATATGGCCCCAGTGATCAGTACGGAATCAGGACGGTGAAGTTCTCTCGAGCTATAAACCAGTATGGTGTCTAGTTTTTCTAAAACATGACTAGCAGCATCTTTCATGGGTAAAGCAGAGAGTCTGTAACCACCCTTACTCTTAGGACGAATGATTTGAATTCGACCATCATAAGAATCGTCTCTTAATCCTCCAGCCAACTCAATGGACTGCGCAACTGTCATATTGGGTTTATACTGAAATACACCCCCATACTTTACCGCACCCAAAACCGTAATGTAATCCGATGGTTTTTCTGAATTCTTTTTAACTAAAAGAACATCACCATTTTTTACTTCTTGAGTCACATCACCTGAAATAAATTCATGAGGTGCCGGTAAATCTAAGTAGTCAGCCTTTCCGCTATCCGATACTCGAAGCAATAGCATCTTTTGTGGAGCTGCGGTGACATTAATTTTTCCCGCGAAATCCAACAATTCTTTAATACCTTCCTTTTCTTTTAATTCATAAATAGCAGGACGACCTACATCACCTTGTACTTCGACTAATATAGCCGCTCTTGGCAAATGAACGATATCACCATCATGTAGAACCGATGGTTCTGGTATTTTTCCATGCATTAAATAATCATAAAGATCCACCGTAAAAGAAGTATCACCTCTCGTGATTTTTATGCTTCGAACAGAACCTGTTTCTGCAGGGCCACCAGCCAGATAAAGCGCCTGAAATATGGAAGTATTACCAAAGTAAACATAGCCACCGGGTTTGCTGACTTCACCTAAAAGAAAAATTTTAACTGGACTGAGAGTCTCTAATCTTAAATTGACATGTGTACGATTTTGGTTGATCCCTGAATGAACTTTTCCAAGTTTTTGCTTTAAAATTTCTTCGGCATCAGCTAAGGTTAATCCAGAAACGGGCACCAAACCAGCCCCTTGTACCAACACCTTTCCTTGATTATTGACATTTAGTGAAAATTCTCGTTCAACCTCACCCCATAATGTTAATACCAGCACATCGCCCGCTTTTAAGGGATATTCACCATTGACTGCATTGGTCGTAGAACTAAATAGAGATGTTGGTAGTGATCTAAAGAATTCTATTTCGTAACGCTCGGCCCCTTTAATCACCTTTCGATCCACTCGAACACGACGACGCACAACCATGCGGGTTGGATCGTTTCGCAAACGCCCGATTCTTTCCACAATTGTTGTGTCTTTGCGAGGGTGATCCGAGTCTACAGTATCGATTCGTTCAACAAAATACAAGGTATCATCTTCTTGAGGGGACATCAGCAATGTGTCACCAGGTAAGAATAGGTTAGAAGTATCTGATTGACCAATAGTTCCACCATTGCCTCGAATGGTGGAACCAGACTTATTGCGTTGTTGCGCTAGCAACTGCTGTAACGCTGCCTGATCCAAAGTAGTTGAAGAGCTTCCCTGTAAAGCAAGCAAAGCTGCTTGTTCTGATGTTTGAGATATCGATCCGATTGGGAATACAACCGCTAGTAAAAGGAAAATTGTACTTAGTAATCTCATATACGTCCATTCGTTGAAACTATGGTAACCAATAAGGATTTCCCATTCTTACGAAACCATGCCCATGCAAAAATTCCAAATACAGATAAAACTTCCAGAACAAAGATCCCTGCTATCATGTATATGATACGCGATGGTGATGTAGGAACTAAACTCGGAGTTGGATTCTCAATTATTGTAAATGGACTCAGTTCTTTAGATTGCGAAATCCTTGCCATTTCCAGTTGCTTTCGAAATTCCAAAACCAATGCAGATTTAATGGAAACGTCTCGATTCAAGCGAGTTTCTTGCATTTTCTGAGACGGAGACTCTAAGTATTGGTTCGCTGATAAAAAGGCCGCTAGATTTCGCTCTGCAACAGCCAATTGATCTTCAAAATGTTGCAATTGCCCCTTAATGAATTCATATTCTTTTTCCGCACTACCTTGTTTCATCTCTTCATTAAATTGCATCAATCTTGACAACAAAACCTTGCTAAGTGCCACTGCAGCCAAGGGATCCGTCAACTCGACTTCTAAAACAAAAGTCCCTGCAAGACGTTCAAACTTGATCGCTTTGCTTATAAGAGAACCAACAACAACACGCCGTAGTGTCGATTTCCGATCAAATGGTGGAGGCATGACTCCCCATTCATTGGAGTCCAACTGAAACATCTGATAAAACGTCAAACTATCCGTCAGTCCAGGCCACTTTTTCTCTGTCAAAGAATCCAGAAAAATGGGGGCATACAATAGGTCTGCATAATACTGTTCTGCCGGATTCTGTGAAGTAGACAAACCTTGTGAGCCAGTGATTCCTGCAAGTGAGGCTAAAGCCGTCATACCACTCAATGGAGTTGAAGGAGAAACAAGCCATCGGGATTTCACTGTATATTGCTTTGGTAACACCTTGAATGCCACAAATCCAAGGGAAGCCCCTAACAAAAAGGCTATGATTAAAACCCACTTTCCACGCAATAAAGTACCCAGAATTTCTTCAAGGCGAATTTCTTCTGTTTCAACATGTTGATTCGTTTCTGTCATTAGCTTCGACTCTCCCAAACAACCTTCTGCTTTCCTTTTAAAAAATCCGTGAAGGCTAAAAAGGAACTAAAAAAGACTCCAAAGGAATATAAGACGATGCTTTGTACTTTACCTAGCTGCAATTCCTCCATCGCTGTCTTTTGAGCTTTCAGATAGAGCAACATAGCCAAGGCAATATAAAGAATCGTGAGAAATGAACCCAACCAAAGTAGTTTGCAATCTGTAAAGACACTCGCTATTGCAGAAATCAAAATAAATGGAAGGGTTAACCATCGAATGGCTTTATGAAATATCAGTTTTGTAGCCAATATGGGATGCTTGCATAAATTCCAACGCTCTGCCCAAAGACTATTCATAGTTCTTAATACAATTCGACGCTTTCTACTTAATTCTTTTAGAAAGGGGTTATCATGATCCTCTCGAGCCATAGCATGAGGTGCATACACAACTCGAACATGATGATCCATGGCTACCCGCAAGGGCTCATTGATATCAGATATTCGGTCATGTGGCAATTCCACAAAATAGGACTTTTTAATTGCATAAATGGCACCATTGGCTCCAATAGTGCCTCCGAGTAATGACTCCTTCGCTTTCATCCAATTTTCAAGCTTCTCGTACAATCCTTCTTTATTACCGGCTTTCCCTGCGCCCACATATGCGCGATGCCCAACAACAGCACCAACTCCATCTTGCAAAGAATACCTCGCCAGCTCAATGATTGCATTTGCATCATACATGGAGTTCGCATCGGAGAAAACAAGTAAGTCACCTGTAGCAGATTGAACTGCCACATTTTGGCAATGGGTCTTCCCTTTGCGACCTTCGACTCGAATTAGTAGAACGCCTTGTGTTGCAAACTCTTTGGCGATGGAATCTGTATCATCCGTAGAGCCATCAGAAAAGACTATAATTTGCAATTTTTCTTTCGGATAGTCCAAAAGCAATGAGTTATTGATCTTCTCGCGAATCACTTTCCCTTCGTTATAGCATGCGATCAGTAAGCTGACTGTAGGTAGATCCATTTCTAAGGGTATGGAAGGTTCCTTTTTTGTAGCAAAAAGCTTCGTTAACACACCTAAGATCACTGGATAAAAGGAAAAACTGGCTATCACCAGAGTGAAACCAGACCATGCGAGGATAGTAACCAATAATTCACCCACGAGTAGAAGAAGCTCCTACAATATTGTGATAACTTTGCACGATTGCATCCCAAAGATAATCCTTTTGCACCCTCTTGTGCCCATTTTGGGCGATTTCAAGGCGAAAATCTTGGTTATCTAGAAGAGACCATAGCTTCCTCTTAAAATCTTCATAATCAATACAATACAACATTTCGCTTTGGTCACGAAAATAACCATGTACCCCAGTCCCCATCCTTGCTAAAACGGCACATCCTTGAGCCGCAGCCTCAAGATAAACCAAGCCAAAAGTCTCTTTTTCACTAGGCAATGCAAAAATATGGGATTGAGACAATTTCTCAAGAACAAGGTCTCGATGCATTTGCCTCAAAAACTCAAAAGGCAAGCTGTGCTTTTGGGCAAAGATTTGCAACGACTCGAATTCTGGACCAGACCCTATATGAATGCCGTTCCATTGAGTTGAACCCTTGTATTCAGCTAGCGCCTGCAACAACCATTTTCCATTCTTTCTAGGTAGTAAAGATGAAACCATGGCTACTTGGACTTTTTCTGACGCTTGCAACCCGACTCCGCCTTTCGCACTGGATATTCCATGTGACAAAGTATCACATTCTATACCCCATTTTTTTAACTGTTCCGCAACTTGCTGACTTGGAGTTAATACAATCTGGGCACTCTTCAATACCCTTAAAAATGGATTCAAATACCCAGGTTGCTCCATCTTATTGATATCACCTTGGCGAACTGTAACAGCCACAGGGATTTTCCAAAGATTCCCTAATCGCAAGGCCATGGCTCCATCAGGCATCACATGATGAGCATGAATTAACGTGTAATTTTCTGAATTCTTTTTAGGAAAGGGCCAAAAATAGGAGGCAAACCGATACCCACCGAACATGGATGGCAGCCTGGCATATCTCCATACTGAAACCGTAAAACCATTTTGTAAAAAAACCTTACTTAGGAGTGCAATAGCCTTTCGTTTCCCTTTGAGAAAAAAAGTAGGAAGCGGCAGCCACTCCGCAGGAAAAGCGATATCAATTTGATCACCGCTCTCTTGCAATTTATAGGCAAGCTGAAGAACAATATCATTCTCTGGCACACCAGGGATTGGAATATTGCGCGCAATGAAAAGTATTTTCATTTGTATCCACTTTGCAATGCTTGATAGTCCTTTGACAATACATAACCCGATAGCAGAAGGATCATCGGTATATACTTCAAATTGTTAAAGCTTTCTACCGTCAGAGCACCAATAAATAAGGCTAATATGGAGAAAGCCATAGCTTGTGCCATAGGGTGCACCTCTGGAGATTGCACCTTCCTTAGTACCAAGGCTAATTTTATGAAGAAGGTATACTTTAGCACCATCCCCAATAGACCCCATTGTGCCCAAGTGAATAAATAATCGTTATCACCTATGCGTATTACATCTTTCTGAGGTCCATTCCCTGTAAATGGATTGGCGGCAATTAAATTGTACAAAATTTCATAATTCACCAAGCGACTTTTCACTTGCCTGATTTCCCAAAAATTTTGATTTTTCATCAGAGTATCTATCATTTGATACACATACCAAAAAGCTTCCAGAAGCTTCAGTATTTGTTGCCAAAAAACCACAACGCATATCACAAAAAAAACAAAAGCTGACGCAACAACAATACGCATTGTAGTACCTGATTCTTTAAGCATTTTATAGCTATGCCAGCCCGAAAACAATGCCCAGACTACAAGTCCAGTACGCGAGGAACTAAATACGATCAACAACCCATGCAGAAGTAAGACGATCCCTTTCTGCAAGTATCGCCCCTTAGAATTTCGAAACACATGATAAAATAGTATGACCATGAGCATATTCAACACATAGCCATATTCATTTGAATTCGCCAAAGTACCAACTATTCGACCTTGCCACGGCTTGACTTTATGCATGGACCAAATAAGCCCAATAGGTGAATGATTCACTCCACCGACATTGAATAATTGCATCAATCCAAAAGCGATTTCAAAAGCACAAAAGATGCTTAAAAATATCAATATGACTTTCATTCGAAGTCGCCCTGCACTATACCAGCCTAGCGAGAATAAGAGAAAAAAAAGAAACGGTCGATACATTTCAAGCAAATCACGTATCGAATATTTAACCCCCAATAATCGTTGAGTACCTATTGTAAAAAACATTCCGAGTAAAATGAATCCAGACCACTTTAGCACAAACCAATGCTGTGGAGCAAATCTTCTAAGACTGTTTAAATTGACCAAAATAAAAAATGAGGCCACACCTAAAATCATGGCATCTGCGGCGCGAATTGCCATTCGAGCTTCTGGATTTGGCTTAAAAAAAACAATTATCAATACAATGAGCGACAAGCCTATTGATAAATACCTTGTATTTGTCGATTTGGCTAAACTATGCAAATAGCTCATCTAAATTCCTACTAATTGCATCCACTTGAAATTTCTTACTATTTTCAAGAGCATTCCACTTTAAGCGTTGTAATTGATCTGGATTATTGATAATAGTTCGAATTATTTCTGTTGCAGATGGATCATCTTGATAATACAACGTCGAATCTGCTAGTTCCTGTAAATTGCGAAATGATTCATTAAATAAACCAGGCAAGGCATGCACAACCATTGCATAACTTACACCCGAATCTTTTGTTAGTCCATATGTTTCAACATAGTCGTAATGTCTATACTCGGTGTTGATTTGAGCAAAAACCAAATCACATTGGTTCATTACATTTTGAAAATCCTGATCCGAAACATAGGTAGAGAACAAATGGATTTTGCAGTTTGTTTTTTCTGAAATCGCTTTCAATTCCATTAACAACTCCAATCCACCCTCTTCCTGCTTTGGAGCACCAAGAAAAAACAATTCAACAGTTTCTCGAAATTCATTCGCAATGAACTGAAAAATCTGATAATTTCTTCTTTTTTTACTAAGCATTCCTGGAATTACAATTTTTAAAGATTTACGAACTTGGGTGTTCAAAACGAATTGATCAGGTGATACTCGAAAGGGAAAAACATGAACTTTTGAAAAAAAAGCACATTGATTTTCATCTAAAAATGACTTCATGTTCTTACTGCAAACAAATAAAGCATCTGCTTTTTTAAGCCATCGTGATCGAACAAAATTTCTTAAGGTACTCTTCAGTTTTGGAAGTAACCAAGGGTGTCTTGAAGGCGCAGACCATGATTTTGCATTGTGTATTTGAATCCAAACTTTGCACCTATAGTCAAAGAACGAAAGCCATAGAAACAGAAACCACTTCGATTGCAATGAAGTCACAATCACTAAGTCTTGACGATCGAACCACTTTCTGATTTGAAAAATTTGTGCTAAGAAATTTGATCTAAGCACTTGAACAGACTCTTGTGGGCTCACATTCTCTAAAACCTTTTGTACTAACAAATGATGAAGGGGTAGCCCCCGATATTTCAGGACACTTGACCAGCTTTCGACCAGCAAGTAATGATTTTTGGTACAGATTTCAAGAATTCCAACGTTCACAATTCAAATATAGAACCTTTGCACATTCACCACTTTGAGAGAACTAATTGCTATCACTCTTAAGGGTACCTCTAAATATTGCCTGAAAAGCCTTTGATTACACACACCATTACCTAAATTTACCTCGAACCGATAAAACGAGGCTATTTCTATGGGTCAGATCAGTCTTTTCGATCATTCCGATTATCTTGAAACTCTCGCAAAGCATAAAGACCCTTTGGAAAAACTGGACAAAGTTATTGACTGGTCATTATTTCGTCCCATTCTTGATCGCAGACTAAAGGGCACCTCTATTAATTCGTTTGCGATAGGAAAATCGAGCGAAATTG
>DYSN01000338.1 GCA_020718205.1 Draconibacterium orientale | reverse complement strand
TTTGTAGAACCTGATTTTACAGGGCTTCCCGATTTTTTTAACTTTTATCTTGCGGGGAGTTAAGGCTATATGTAATTTTTTCTTTGAATAGTGCCATAAACATAAAATATGGGTAGGTAATTGGAATGAAGAAGAATTATATTGTCCCATCCGGGACAAAATTTAAAATTTAACTCATGTTTCTACCCATATTGCATCCCTTACGGGATAAAATAATATTTTAAAACTTTACTTTCTGGTAAACTTCGATGAGATTCCTCTCCCAAATGCTCGGGATCGGAATGACAAAGCTTTTGTAGTGTTTGCCTTAGGAGGGGGCTGGGTTTGGGGCTCTGCCCCAAACCCAGCCCCCTCCTAAGGCTTATCCATTCCTAACTTGCTGTCATTCTGAGTGAAATGAAATGAAGCGAAAGAATCTCATTCTTAAGAATATTTTTACTAGGCAACATTATTTTAAAACATTTTATATGCTGTAAAAACAAGATAATGAATCAAAATTTGAGAAATAATATGAACTGGACAAAAAGGCAAATCCCAATATTGGCAATTGTTGCGGCAAGTTCATTTTTTGGAACTTTTCTTATTTCGTCGGTAAATATTGCATTGCCAGCAATCGAAAAGGATTTTAGCCTCGATGCAGTAACGTTAAGTTGGGTAGTAACTGCATTTCTTTTATCAACAGCCATGTTTTTGCTCCCGGTTGGTCGGTGGGGAGATTTGACCGGTATCAGGAGAATTTTTAAAGCCAGAATGGTGATTTTTACAGTTTCATCGTTGCTGAGCGGGTTCGCCACAACAGGTTACTGGCTTATTGTAATGCGCTTCCTGCAGGGAATTGGCACAGCATTCAGTAGTACCACCGGCGCAGCCATTCTTGTATCTGCTTTCCTTCCTCAGTATCGCGGAAGAGTACTCGGAATCTCGGTTTCCGGAGTTTATCATAGACTGGCTTCCGGCCCTTTTTTCATCACCAAATATGAATACGATTATGAGTTCTGTTCAGAAAAACCAGATGGGACTGGCCTCAGGATTGGCTTCAACCATGCGGGTTGTAGGGCAGATTACAAGCATGACTATTGGCACGCTGTTTTTGCCATTCTTTTCGAAAAACAGGCAGCTGAAACAGTCGCCAACCCACTGTTTCTGAAAGCGCTGAAATTCGGTTTTGTCACTTTTGCAACCATCAGCCTGGCAGAAATTTATTTCTACTTTAGCCGAGGAAAATGACGCGAGAACATGAAAAATGAAAAAAATGGTTACTACTCAGCAGTAAATTTAACAATAAATTGTTTATAAAAAAGATTCTGCA
>DYSN01000337.1 GCA_020718205.1 Draconibacterium orientale | reverse complement strand
TTATCCAATTATGAAAATCTCCAAACAGCATAGAAAAATTGCCGATTTTTTCGGTCTCAAAAAAAGTATCGTCGCCGTGCTTTCAATGGTAATTTTGATTGGAATGGGCGAAAAAATGGCGGAGCGTTTTTTGCCGCTTTATCTTATCGCTTTGGGTGGCGGGACATTTTCCATCGGCTTATTGAATGGTTTGGATAATTTACTAAGCGCACTTTATTCACTCCCTGGCGGTTATGCCAGTGACAAATTAGGTCATAAAAAAGCCTTGTTTCTATTCAACTTAATTGCAATGGCTGGTTATGCAGTCGTGATTGCATTTCCCTACTGGCAAGCCGTCATCATTGGCGCAATTCTTTTCATATCTTGGACTGCAATTTCCCTGCCTGCAACAATGGAATTGGTAGCAACTGTTTTACCCAAAAATAAGCGCACAATGGGCATATCGGTAAATTCATTGGTTCGCCGTATCCCTATGGCTTTGGGACCCGTTATCGGCGGTGCGCTGATTGGAATATATGGGGAAGCAAAAGGCATCCATATTGCTTTTATTGTCGCGTTGGTATTGGCGGGCGTGTCGCTCATCATTCAACAAACGATGATTAACGATACGCCGAAAGTCCAAAAAGAAAACAACTCCGTACAAAATGGGCTTGTCTTGATTACGCCGCAACTGCGTAAATTGTTGGTATCTGATATTTTGATACGCTTTGCGGAACAAATCCCTTATGCTTTTGTTGTTATCTGGTGCGTGAGCATCAATAAGATTACGCCATTACAATTTGGCATATTAACAACAATCGAGATGGTCACGGCAATTTTGGTTTATATCCCTGTGGCATATCTGGCAGATAAGAGTACCAAGAAACCGTTTGTAGTAACGACTTTTATATTTTTTACGATATTCCCACTGGTGTTACTTGTAGCGCAATCTTTTTGGGTAATGGTCATTGCCTTTGTAGTTCGGGGATTGAAAGAATTTGGCGAGCCAACCCGCAAAGCCTTGATAATGGATTTAGCCCCTGATGGCAGAAAGGCGGCAACCTTCGGTATTTATTATCTCATTCGTGATGTTATCGTATCCATTGCCGCTTTTGGCGGCGCGTTGCTTTGGGATTCTTCCACAGCAGAACTTATCATAGGTACAATTGGAATAGGAAATTCTCTTTTGCCTTTCTTCAATGCCGTTACTTCGCCTGCAACAAATTTTCTTGTCGCTTTCGGCTTTGGCTTGATAGGCACGTTATACTTTGCTATCTTCGGTCAAGATTTGGGGTACGCCCCAATCAAAATTACACCAACAGAAAAGGATAAATC
>DYSN01000134.1 GCA_020718205.1 Draconibacterium orientale | reverse complement strand
TTAAGGGTAAGACTCGCCACATCTCCGGTAGCATTTACCCGGCCATCAATGGTGATATGATCGGCACCATAAAAATCGATGAAATTGGTTGAAGTATTTCCAGATATGGTTAAATCCGGAGCTGTAGAATAAATAAGAAGAGAACTAAAGTCAGCCAAATCCCCCAAAATTTGCACCGCATTTGGCTCAAACAAATGATCGCTAATGGTCAGAGTTATATTTCCAGTAATCTCACGACTGTTAATAAAATTGGCAGCTGTAAACAGATTGGAGCAACATTTGGCATAAACACCTGATTGATAAGTATTCACCGGAAAAGCTCCATTGGGCACCCAGCTGACTCCATTTACCAAAGTTCCATCAAAGGTTCCCCCTGTTCGGTCATCATTTAGAGTGGTTCCGCTACCATTGGTCATTTGGTAATAGGCTCTTAAATTGGTTGTATTGGGGGCTATTTCTTTGTACATGTTTCCAGAACTCAATGCCAATGCATGGAAAAACCTTACTTCATCAATCTGAGCATTGGCTCTGTCATAGCTGGAATAACCCTGATAAGTGTCGTAATCTGCTCCCAGAATAAGGATTTCATTACCAGTGAGGGCATAATTGGCGGAAAGTGTAGCCACCGAACCCACCCGGACTCCATTGAGATAGAAGGCCATTTGGTTGTTTTGTATCGTTACCGCCACATGATACCATTTATTTAAAACATTTCCGGTGGAAGATGTAATGGTGCTCAAAGTAGTGGACGAAGTATACGGATTGCAAACAACTCCAAATTGCGATCCTAAAAAATATACCTGAACAAATCGCAGATTCGAACCACTAATACTCCGGATTTCTGCCAAACTATGAGAGTTACCGGTGTTTCCGGTGGGCTTGGCCCAGAACTCCAGAGTCATAGCAGTGCTGGTAGTGCCGGTAATGGTGGCATGTGCATACTGATTCACACCATTGAACTGAAGGCCATAGTTTTGAGCTTCAACCCACTGAAATCCCAAAAGCCAAACCACAACAAATACAATTATTCCTGGGTAACTATGGACATTTGACCATTTTGCTACTGCCCTGTTGAAAGTAGATTTCGGCTCATTGGGAGTAATTCCAATAAATTTGTTGGTTGGCATATCTGTAAAATTTTCTGAAATTCGTTATTCTAATCTGGGATCATCACACCTATTCTATAGCGGAGAAATTGAAAACCCTGCGCTATTCTGGCGCAAATATATAAAAAATGCTTGTTAGTGTAAAATAAATGGAACAATCGCTATTTCAATAATTTACACCAATCAAATACCAAATTTCGATAGGTTTATTTGCTAAAAAGCACGATATTAAAAGTAGTTTATAGAGTCCGGAATTTTTCTGCCAGTTTGGCTCCCCATTTTTGAGCATTTTCCAATTCTCCCTCTGCCAATGGGCCTTTCTCGTCCACAACATAAAACCCCTGAGGCTCTAATAGCGCCACGCCTCCTTTTTTTATGAGCACTTTGTGAAGGGGTTTGGCAGCATATCCCCCAAAATCCACCATCATTCGCAGGGGTTTTGATTTAATGGTGCTCAACAGGATTCTTGTATCGAAGGCTGCTATGTATTTACCTTTCAATGAATTCGCTGGCAGGTTTTTCAAAAACTGATGAATTTCCGGAGTGGGCATAAATCCTCTGGTGGGAGAGCCAACGATGAGCAATTGTGCGCTGAGAATCTTCTCTTCCGATGCTTGTTTAAAGCTTATAAGTTCCAATGAATCAGCATTGCCCAACCCCCGACCAATGGCTTCTGCAATGGCTTTCGTATGACCAAAAACTGAATCGAACAAAATGAGTGCTTTCATAAAACAGATTTTTATGTCGGTTATTTTTCAGGGGATATTTCTTCCAAATTGGTATTTAGCGGAATGGTAAAATAGAAATTTGAGCCTTTACCTACTTCCGATTCTACCCAGATTTTCCCGCCCAGCATTTCCACATAAGCTTTGCAAATAGCCAGTCCGAGACCAGAGCCTTCAATAGCATGTTTGTCGCTGAATTTGGCTTGCTCAAAACGATTAAAAACTGCTTCCTGACGGTCGGCGGGGATACCAATGCCAGAGTCTTTTACGTGAAACTCAATAAATCCCTCTTTTAAAATACATCCAATCTCAATACAACCGGAATCGGTATACTTTATGGAGTTTTTTAGCAGGTTTGTAAAAATAGACTCAAATTTCATGGGATCGGTTTTAATATGGGTACAGTCATCAACTTCGTTCAGATTCAATACCATATCTACACCTTTAATCTTTGCTTCAGCCATATAGAAATCATACATATTCTCTACACTTTCTTTTATGGCAAAAGAAGACAAGGCAACAGGCATTTGGCCTGTTTCAATCTTCGATATATCAATTAAATCGTTCACAGTACTCATCAACTTATGACCAGCCTTTTCTATAAGGGACAAAAATTGTTTTCTTTCCTCTTTTGTGATGTCGGGTTCGCTCAAAAGGCTTGTAAAACCTATAATGCCGTTCATGGGGGTTCTGATTTCATGACTCATATTGGCTAAAAATGCCGACTTGAGCTTGTCGTTTTCCTCAGCTTTTTCTTTGGCTTTCACCAGATTCTCAATGAGATTACGCCGAATGGTTATATCGGTAAAATTGAGAACAAATCCACCAATAGCTTCGTCGTTGAGCAAATTGGTAAAAGTAGTTTCGATCCAGCGATACTCTCCACTTTTTCTTCTAAACCGATAGCTTATGGTTGGTTTTCGTTCCGGGAAATTTGCAATTTCTTCAAAAACCTTAATTACCGTTGACACATCATCGGGATGCACAAACTCAGAGCACAAATGATTGATTACTTCGGCTTCTTTATAACCAAACAATCTCAAAGAATTGGGGCTTATATAAACCATTTTCCCTTCCAAACTCACAATATTTAACCCATCAGGAGCATTTTCTATGAGCGCTCTGAAGTGCTTCTCAGCATTCTCTATCATCAAAGCGTCGGTTTTTTGTCGGGTGGTATCTTCTAAACTGGCCAAGGCACCAGCTACTTTCCCATTATTGAAGATGGGAACAAAATAGTATTTCACATAAATGTTTTTCCCCCATTTGGTGATATAATTGCCTTCGCCGTAAACAATATGACCTTCGTCGATGCATTGCTGGAGTTTTTGTGTATAACCAAATTCAACCAAAGGCTTGAATTCGAAAATGTTTATTTTCTTGGTAGCCTCTTCCGACGGGGAGCCCAATAGTTTAATGAGTGCCGGATTTGTTTCCAAAACTTCACCCCGTGTATTCACATATAGAATTCCTGATTGCAAATTTCTCACTAACAACAAGAACCGCTCTTCACTCTCTTTGATTTGCCGTTCGTTTTCTTTGAGTTGAGTAATATCAATGGAAAATACCAAAGCCTCTTCAATAATGCCATCACTGTTTATGATGGGCTCTCCCCAATTGGCCATTGTTTTGCCAAGCAATTCGGTTTCGTAATAACAGGTTTGGTTATTAAATAATATTGGAACGTTTTGAAGAATGACCGAAGCAACTTCAGGGGGCAGCGTTTCGTCGGGTCGCTTGCCAATGAAATGCTCTGTTGCAAGCCCGGATTCACCTAAAAGTTTTCCATCCACATGGGTGCATTGCAATTCCTTGTTAAACATGAAAACTGCACCATTGGGGAAATTGGAAACAATGGTTTGGTACCGGTGATAAAGCTCCAAATTAGATTTTTCGGCATCTTTACGCATAGTAACATCTCTCACATTTTCGAGCACATACTGAACTTCGTTTTTATCGTTGAAAACAGGCATCACGCTCACTTCCTTATATTCACCGGTTTCCTGATTGTACTCTTCGAAGAACCTTGGTTTACCATCGCTTAACGTGAGCATTGGTGGACAATCAGCACAGGGTTTATCAAGCTTTTTTAATGATTTATAACAACAAAATACATCATCGTTGTCAATGCTTTCCCCCCAATTTATGCCGTGCCAATTACTCAATACAATTTTAAAATCCTTGTCTATGACAGCAAGAAAACTATCAACTGCATTAAAAGCCGCCGAAACAATCTGCATGGTTTCGTTTTGCTTAATGAGCGCTTCTTTTAGCTCTGTTATATCACGGGCCACTCCAAGATAGGAAACCGGAAAACCCAATTCGTTTCTTAAGGCCGCCCCAGTGGAGGAATGCCAGCGCCAGTCCCCGTTTTTATGCAAGACCCGATATTCAACACTGTTTGAAGATTTGTTATCGGACATTATCTGATTCAGATAGTCAAGGCAAATATTCACATCATCCGGATGAACAAATTTATAAAGTGATGAACCTATCACTTCATGTACTTCGTAGCCCAATATCTGTGTCCAATTAGGGCTTGTATAGGTAAAAAAACCATCGGGCGAAACCTGATAAATGATATCATTGGCATTTTCGACAAATGAACGGAATCTGCTCTCGCTAACCATAAGAGCTTTTTCGGCCTCGCGTATTTCGGTAATATCGGCAAACACAGCAATCAAATGCGAAATGCCATTGAGCTCTGTCAGCTCCATGGATGCCAAAACTGATTTTTGTTCCCCTTCCTTTGTAACAACCTCTATTTCAGAATTTTCAACTTTGCCTTTCTGATCTATTTCTTCTATAATATTCTCCTGATATGACCAATGATATATGCCAAGCTCTGAGGGAGTTTTCCCCAAAGCTTCGACCTTTTCAAATCCAAAATATTTTACCCAGGCATCATTAACATCCACAATTCTGGCATCGCTATAAAAGGACAATGCCTTCGGAACCGGGCTATTTTTAAAGAGTTTCGAAAATCTCTCCTCGCTTTCTACAAGTTGCTGGCGCATTTGGTATTCCTGAGTTACATCTCTAAATACCAAAACAACCCCCTGAATATTTCCCAGTTCATCTTTTATGGGTGCTCCACTGTCGGCAATATGATATTCCTGTCCATCTCTCGAAATAAGCTTCGTATGATTGGCCAACCCCACAATGGTTTCGGTGGTCAGTACTTTATAAACTGGATTATCGGCTTTCTCTCCGGTTATGGAGTGGAATATTCTGAAAACCTCGTCCAAATTCCTGGAAAAGGCATCCTCTTGTTTCCAGCCAGTGAGATTTTCGGCTATAGCGTTCATTTTGGTAATCCGCCCTTTTGTATCGGTTGCAATCACAGCATCACCAATAGATTTCAAGGTAATGCTCAGATTTTCATTGATTTGAAAAACCGCCAGTTCAATGAGCCTGCGCTCCAGATAATCGCCCAGATTCATAGCCAGGGTTTCCAGTAGCTTTCTTTCCTCCTTAATAAATCGAACGCGATTCCCATCAGTTTTTTCAGCAACATACATTACCTCAAGCTGTCCAATAGATTTATCTTTAATTTTTAGGGCGGCTGTGATTTTTAAATCCGATTCAAAAAAAGATTGAGAGCGGTATTGTATTTCATTGTAGATAATTCTGGCACAAGACTTTTCGGGATATTGCATGGCAACAGGTAATAAAACTACTGCCGATTGCAACAAATCGTCGATGGTGATTCTGGTATTTTGCAATAAATTGGAGAATTTGTACAGGCAATCAAGCTCCTTAACGCGCTCAGTTAAATGATGCTCATAGGTTTTCTCAGTAGAAACATCGGTGAAGGCAAACCGATAGAATACCTCGGAATAGGACATGTGCCGATTCACGGTAATTTTAACCGGAAGCTCCATTTCATTCACTATGAGCACCAAATCGTGCGAATTTATCTGCTGATTCTTCGCTATTTTCTGCTTCATGTAGAAAAACTCGTCCTGCCAGTCAGGGTGAACAAAATAATTGAGGCTTTGATTCAAAACACCTTCATGAGCTTTCACCAAAGCCACAAAAGCAACATTCGACTCGCGGATAATAAAATTTTCGTCACAAATTACATACCCAATGGGGGCATCTTCGAACAATGATTTATAACGACCCGATGATACTTCAAGCTCATTCTGAATCCTTCTTAGCTCCTCATTTTGATATTCCAACACCCGGTGATAAATATTCACTTCCTCGACCAGTTGATCTATTTGTAGGTTTGACAAGTTTTTCTTATTTCCCGCAAGAGTTTTCTGAATTCTCAACCGCAATTCGTTTTCATCTAATTTATTCATTGTTCGATGTGTTTAATTGTAAAAACGACTCCATTAAAGCTTCCGGTTCCCGATTCTATGGGGGCACCATCCAACTGAACAAGTATTCTTTGATTGTGATGTCTTGTTATATAACATCGAAAATCGTTAATAGGTTTAAAAGTTCTTTTGATGATTGACATGGGAAGCTGCTCCAATTCAATGAGTTTGCCTTCGATATTGGTGAAACCCCATACGGGGGAATAACAATTTCTTTCAAATAATTGTTCTTTGGAAAGTTTAAATAAAACCAATGCCTTCTCATTGGCATAAATGATATTTCCATGCCCATCAACCAGAATATGTGCCAATGGGTTGTGTTTGAAAACAAGATTCAAAATTTCCGGGTTTTTACCAACACTGTCCGTCAATTCAAGGCTTTCACTCACATCAACTACCATCCCAATCATCTGCAATGGTTTTCCTGCGGCATCACGACTCTTAATGGAGCCCTGATCGTGATACATGGCATAGGTTCCATCTTTCCGCCGTATGCGATACATCACATCCCAAACTGGCTTCAATCCCGATAAAAAATCCATCATTTCCTTCATAGTAGAATCATAATCCTCGGGGTGGATATAGGAACAAATTTCGGAAACATCGTTCGGAAACTCATCCACCGAATATCCTAACATAGTGGCTTTCCGCTCGTTATAATTTACATACCCCGTGGTGATATCCCAATCCCACCAGGCCATTTTGCCCAGATTTAATGAGTGCAACAGCCACTCAGATGACAATTCTGCCCTTTTTCGTTGAATGGTGAGCTCTGTAATATCTACAAAAGTTACCATAACGCCTTCCACCGCATTTTGATTTGTTCTGTAGGGACGAATTCTGGAAAAATAGGTTTTTCCATTTTTGTCCACTATCTCCCTATCTAAGGGAATCAGATTGGTCATCACCTGATTCACATCGTCGGCCAGATTGGCATACCCATCCATCAATGTTAAATGCCCGACCGGACGACCAATATCGCTATCCATAACAATGGTTAGGATTTTGGCCTGGGCAGTTATTTTCCTGATGCACAACTTACTATCTAGATAAATAGCGGCAACTTCGGTATTTTTCAACAAATTATTGATGTCGTTATTCAAAACTGTGATCTCTTCAATTTTCTGTTGATGCTCGGTATTGACGGTATAGAGCTCCTCATTCACCGATTGAAGCTCTTCGTTGGTACTTTGAAGTTCTTCGTTCGAAGCAATAAGCTCCTCGTTTGATGACTGCAACTCCTCATTGGCACTTTCCA
The DNA here is from genome assembly GCA_020718205.1 of Draconibacterium orientale. GTDB lineage: Bacteria > Bacteroidota > Bacteroidia > Bacteroidales > UBA12170 > UBA12170. The sequence continues at coordinate 344 of DYSN01000134.1, read as the reverse complement.
ATTCTTCGATGGTGGCAGCAAGATTTTCCGGGGATTGGGGATGCTCTTTGGGATACGCTCCATCTTTGTCCGATGATCCGACAACCCGCCCACCGGGTATTCCCCCGCCTGCAATCAAAACCGATTGAACAGCTCCCCAATGGTCTCGCCCGGGAAGTTTGTAATGGTCGGGAAGTCGAGTAATCTTAGGAGTCCTGCCAAATTCTCCGGCAACAAATACCAAAGTTTGGTCCAACTCTCCGCTGGAGGCTAGGTCTTCAAGCAAGGCCGATAGGCCTTGATCAAAGGGGGGCAACAGTTTGTCTTTGAGGTGGGGGAAGGCATTTCCGTGGGGGTCCCAAGTT
>DYSN01000043.1 GCA_020718205.1 Draconibacterium orientale | reverse complement strand
TATTCAATTTCGGGACCTATAATGTGGTCACAATGAAGTTGTTGAGCAATAATACTCAAACTGCTCTGTATTAAAACAAGTATTGAAATTATTGATAGTCTAATGCCGGCTATTATTTTATTCTTATTTGATAGCATAAGTTTTACTTTAATTCACTTATTTCTTAATGTTTTTTCATCAAAATGGACTGAATATAAGCGAAACCACGAAATGTTTGAACGGAATTGTCTTGCTTAGCCATAATCAATATTTTATCTAAATATAGCAATAATTTTAAAGAAATTCCAGATTTGTTGAAAAATGCACCTTCAATTTTTTACAGCATCTTTTTTATTATGGAAAAAGGCTAAACTATTTCAGACATCTGTAAATGATGTATTTAGCATGATTGTTAACTGAATGTACACTTTTAAATATTTTTTGCAAATGCGGTTTGTAGTTTAAATGTTGGTTTGCTACCATTTGAAAGGAGCCATTTTTTTTCAAAATCCTGTGAACTTCCCTGAATAAATTCAAACTTATTTCAATATTGTTTTCGTGCTCAAAATGGAATGGCGGATTGGAAAGAACCAGGTGAAATTCATTGTCAGCAAAGCTATCCAGGTTGTCCTGATGATAAAAAGTACCATCTTTGCTATTTAGCCTGGCAGATTCAATGGCAATATTTTGGTCGTCGATATAATGAACCTGGGCTTCAGGATTTATTTTGTGGGCCATAATGCCAATAACGCCATTTCCACACCCCAAATCCAGTATGTTCAGATCGCTTTCTGTAACTTTCAGGTTTTCAATCAGATATTGAGTTGCATAATCAATATTGTTTGCTGAGAAAACCCCATAATATTGCTGAAACACTAAATCTTGATATTCGATTTTATGAATCAATGACTCTTTTTTGCCACCCACAGGTTTGCGAAGTATCATTAGCCTCGCTTTTTTTATAGCTTTGGTTTGTTCAACGGAGTCGAAATATTTTTTGGCCATTGCCAATGCACCGCTGCTGAAATTTCTCGTCATAAAGCCCACATAAACAGTACCATCTTCATCTAAATTGTTTATAATGTGGTTTAGAAACAACTCAAACAAGTCATTTGACTTTGGCATTTTCATAAAAACCACATCGGTTTTTTTCTCTAAATCGCCCAGCGGGTTGATGATGCTCAATCCATCAACAGGCTGTTTGTTGAGTTGTAAATTTCGAATGATGGCTTTTTCCTGCGATTTGGAAACTGTAACCACCTGAGGGTTAAAGGAATGAAGATGGCAGGATAGATATCCAAAGGTATCGTGATAAATAGCCAGTTGCATTTGCTTTGTTACGTGATTGTCAGCTTGTTGAACTAATAACTCATCGGCACTATTCCAGGCTTGCAGGCTGGTAGAGTTTGTTGGGGGGTATCTTTCTATTTTCAATTTCGTAGTTTATTTTCGTTGAAAGTAATAAAAAAAAACGATAGTGTTCCTAAAAAACAATTGGGTAATTAATTATATAGAGTTGGATTTTCTTTATATATATTTTAACACAAAGCTAATAAAAGCATCGTTAAATTTGCCCTTTAGAATTACCCAAATGTCATTTTAATGATTTAATTAATTTTGGTTGAACATGTTCGGCAAAGTAAAGTTAATCAGATTTGGACAGTTTTTCGGGTTTTGGGGGGAATAATAATCTTATAAAACATTAAAACATGAAATCATTTATGCTCGTTTTGCATTTTTTCGGTTTGGTTTTAAGCCTTGGATCGATGGTTACGTTTTTATTGATGCGCAGAAGTTGTTCGAAAGTATCATCATCGGAGGCTGAATTTCTTTTAATGAGCGTAAAAAAGTTTCTCAGGTTGTCGCATATAGGTTTGGGAATCATGTTTTTAACTGGTGGTTATCTTATGACCCAATACTGGAAGGTGTTGGGTACAATGCCTTTGTTACACATTAAATTTACAGTTTTTCTTCTCTGGTATATCACATTAATAGCACTTACTGTATTTACTCGTCGTGCCATGAAAAGCCAGATTAGACTGTGGGATCCCAGAATTGGTTTTCTAAGTTTAATGAGCGTTATCTTTGGCGTTATTGACGTTTCAATGGCAGTTTTACAATTTCAATAGAGCCTTGTTTTTATCCGTAAATTGCGTCCGGAAAAACTAAATTATGCACGGGCTGAAATCCTATTTCCCTTATTACTCCAGAAATTTAAAAATTGCCTTTCCTGTGATGCTCTCACAGGCTGGACAGGTTTTGGTTCAGCAAGTGGACAATATGATGGTAGGGTATGTAGGTATCGACGAGTTGGCTGCCTCTGCTTTTGCCAATTCGGTATTTGTTCTGGGTTTGGTATTTGCCATGGGATTTACCTTTGGTTTAACCCCTTTGGTTGGACATGCATTTGCTCAAAATGACCGTAAAGAAGCCGCATCGCTGCTCAAATGTTCCTTTTTAACCAATTCAATTATCGTTATCATATTGTCGGTTCTTTTGTGGGGGATAAGCTATACATTCCACCTGATGGGACAGCCGGAACATATTGTGGAAATGGCTGTAAGTTATTACAGAATCCTTGTTGTTTCGTTGATTCCCTTCATTATGTTTTTTACAATGAAGCAATTTGCGGAGGGTATGGCAGACACCAAACATGCCATGGTTATCACAATTGTTGCCAATCTTATCAATATCTTTTTCAATTATCTGCTCATATTTGGTAATTTTGGAATGCCACAACTGGGGCTGGATGGCGCAGGCTATGGCACTTTAATCTCGCGAATCTCAATGCCACTGCTATTTATTTTCTTTTTCATGCGAAAAGAAAAATTCAGGTCATTTATACCGCTGTTAAAAACAGTAAAGGCAAGTAAAGCCAGAGTAATTCGCTTGCTGAGTGTAGGATTCCCAATTGCTACACAAATTTTGCTCGAAGTTACAGCTTTCGGGTTGAGTGGTATAATGATGGGCTGGCTGGGGGTGGTTCCTTTGGCAGCACACAATATTGCCCTGGGGCTTGCCACTGTTTCGTTTATGATTGTTACAGGCATTGGCTCAGCAACCACCATCAGGGTTTCTCATCAATATAGTGTAAAAGACTTCGCGGCTTTGCAAATGGCAGCCAAAGCATCCATTCACCTTGTATTGGTTTTTATGACTTTTGCTGCAATCATGTTTGCTTTATTCCGCAATTTGCTGCCAATGCTTTATACCCAGGATAGTGAAGTGATCGCTTTGGCAGCGCAACTACTTGTATTTGTTGCTGTGTTTCAAATATTCGACGGATTGCAGGTTACTCTTTTGAGCATATTGCGCGGTTTGGCCGATGTAAGAAATGCCATGATTTATGCCTTGATTGCTTATATTATAGTCAATTTACCGGTTAGTTATTTCTTTGCCTTTGAATTAGGTTGGGGAGCCGGGGGTATTTGGCTGGGTTTTGTAGTAGGATTAGGTCTTGCGGCAGCATTGTTTTACTCGCGGATTCATAAGCTATTCAATAAATTCGATAGAAATTATTCCACATCAAAATCGAAATAGGTTTCGGGAAAAGGCTCGTTTTTAAGGGTAAAATGCCACCATTCTTCCTTATAGGGATTAAAGCCGTTTTTTACCATTACGAATTGTAGCAACATTCTGTTTTCCCGTTGCTTGGGTGTAACCAGGCGGCTTGATGGCCACGACCGGCTTCCAAAATAATCGAACGGAGTCCCCATATCAAGCTCTTTTCCATTCTCGTCGACGATGCTCACGTCAACCGAACTTCCTCTGCTATGACCCGATTTTTCCTGAATATAATTTAATTTGAATAAATCCGATTTTTTTACATTTGGATAAAAGGCTGGTTTTTGTAAGGTATCTGAAATGTCTTTAGCCCAGGCCATAAACTGATTTACAGCTTTTTGTGGACGATAAGCATCGTAAATGATAAGGCTCATTTTTCGTTCGGCCAACTCTTTTTGTACCGCATTTAATGCCAGTGCAGTTTCTTTTGTGGTGATGGCAACAGCTTCATTATAACCATCAATGCGCTTCCCAACAAAATTTTCTCCGCTATAGTATTTGATGTCTTGTTTTATTTCGGGGCACTCATCTTTTAAATATACAAAACCTTTTGGCAGGTCGGGGCCCAATAAACCACTACACGATGTGAAAATTAATGCAGAAAAAAGCATTAAGGGAAGTATTAAACTTGAAAATATCCGTTTCATATTGTTGTTTTTACTTTGGATTTAATTTTTTATAAATGCTTGAGCCAGAAGTAAATCATCGGGCCAGGTGATTTTAAAGTTGAGTCGGTTTCCAGCTATCCACGAAGTCTTTCCGGGGTTGTATTTATCTACCAGACTAAAATCGTCGGTGGTATTTATTTGACCTTCCATAAGAGCCAATTCGTGAGCCTTTCTGATAGTTGAGAGTCTGAAACCCTGTGGCGTTTGAACTTGGCGAATGGATGAGCGGTCGGGAGAGCTGACTATTTTGTTCTCCAAAACTTCGACCAGGCTATCGGGAACAGGTGCCAGAAGGTTAACCGCCAGATATTCGTCGAGTTTATTTAAACATTCCGTAATTATAAGTTCCGAAATAAAGGGACGCGCGGCATCATGAATCAGTACTTTGGCATCTGAATCAGCTATTTGGCTAATTCCCAGCCTACTGCTATAAAACCTGTTGTTTCCCCCGGTACAAACTGCAATTACCTTACTGTGGTTTTTCGATTTCAAATAATTATTTACCTGATTTTTAAACCCATCGGGTACTACAATAACGATGTGATGAATTTGGGCATGGTTGGAAAAAACGTTGAAACAATATTCCCACAAGGGCTTTCCTTCCACCGGAATAAAAGCTTTGGGGATATTCATATTCATTCGGTTTCCTGAACCTCCGGCCAAAATCACAGCATAGTTCTTCATTTGAGTTCTTTAGTTGGCTGCAAAGATAAGCCGATTTATCTAATGCATTTTATTTCGGTAGGTAAAATGAAGGCTATCGCCCCATTCATTGTATCCAATTTCGCCACCAGCCATATGTATTCTGGCTTCTAAACAATTCTGACATTCCGCAGCCTCCTCATCTATGCAGGGTTTATCTTCATAAAGAAGGTAATCTTCGCGATATTTCACAGGTGTGAGATTGGGCATTATAATATTTGCACCCACCATCAAAGCTTTTTCGCGACCTTGTGCATCAATGGCTTGCATGGCTGTTGTGGCTGCGATATTTATTTTTGGCATTAGAATTCTTAGTAACGCGACCATATTTAAGGACAGATCGAAGCGGTTTTGCAATGGTAACAGGCTGTTTTTGAACTCATAAAGTGGGGTGTCTTTATGTTCTATATAGGGTCCCATTCCCACCATATCTACATCCAGATCCTGAAAAAATACCAGATCGTTGGCTAAATCTTCGGTGGTTTGAAAAGGAAGTCCTATCATGACTCCGGTACCCACCTGATAACCAGTATCTTTCAAAGTGTGAAGGGCTTCAAGTCGTTGGTGAAAGCTGTGAAGGGTATCATTTGGATGAAGTTTGGAGTAAAGCTTTTCGCTGCTGCTTTCTATGCGCAGCAAATACCTGTGAGCACCTGCTTCTTTCCATCGATTATAGGTTTCTCTGGTTTGCTCGCCGCAAGACAAAGTAATTCCTAATTTCCCATCCGAAAGGTCTTTTATTTTGGTAAGCAGATTCTCTATTTTTTGAATAAATGGCTTATCGTTGCGCTCGCCCGACTGAATGACCAGACTTCCGAAGTGGTTATCCAAGGCAAATTTTGCCGCTTCAAGCACTTCCGAATCTTCCATTTGGTATCGGTGTGGCCCAGGATTGGAAGCTCTGACACCACAGTAATAGCAGTCCTTTTTACATCGGTTGGAGTATTCTATCAATCCCCTGAAATAGACTTTTTTACCAACATTCTGCATCTTAATATCTGCAGCATATTTGAGCAATTCGGTTCGTGCTTCTTCTTTCGAATTGAGCAATCGAGTATATTCTTCCAATGGAGAATGACGTGAAATATGAAAATTATTTGTTGTAATCACTTGTTGTTATTTAGCTAACAAAATTACACCATGATTTAATATGACAGTGATTCTGCTTATTAAAATTGGCTATTTGGGGGTTTATAAACAAATTATTAACGTAGAGCAGCTCTTAGCTTAACCAGTTTTGTTAACAAGTCATCAAGCAAGTTCAATTGAAGCATATTGGCTCCATCGGATAATGCACAGGCAGGGTTGGGGTGAGTTTCGAGAAAAATGCCATCCACACCCACAGCAATCCCTGCTTTCGCTACGGTTTCAATGAGTTTGGGTTGTCCGCCTGTTACACCCGACTCCTGATTGGGCTGCTGAAGGCTGTGAGTGATGTCGAGAATTACCGGAACCTGGTTTTTCTGCATTTCCGGTATTCCGCGATAATCGATAATGAGATCCTGATACCCGAACATAGTTCCCCGATCGGTGAGCATAACATGTTCGTTTCCAGATTCCCGAACCTTTTCTACCGCAAATTTCATGGATGCGGCACTGAGGAACTGGCCCTTTTTTATGTTAACGATTCGCCCGGTTTTGGCCGCAGCAACCAACAACTCGGTTTGACGACACAAAAAAGCCGGTATTTGAAGAATATCGACATATTCAGCTGCCAGATATGCTTCTTCAACACTGTGAATATCAGTAACTATTGGCACATTCAAACTGTTGGCAACCTGTTTTAAAGTGGTTAAAGCCAATTGGTCGCCAATTCCCGAAAAGCTGTTGAGTTTGGAGCGATTTGCCTTGCGATAGCTTGCTTTAAAAACGAATGGAATCTGGAGTTTTTGACAAATTCCCTTGATTTCTGTAGCAATTTCGAGCGGCATGGTGGAGTTTTCGACCACGCACGGGCCAGCCAATAAAAAGAAATTCTCTGAATGGCAAAGCTGATGGTATAAGGATGGAGTACTCATGATTATTGATTTTTGATTTTGGAAGGTCTCAAATAAATTGCGGGTAATTTGGCCTGATTTGCCAATTACAAAATCTCGATTAGTTTTTGCAGGCTTGTTGCAATTTGTTCAGCTTCGGCATTATTTATTTGTGTATTAATTTTTGTGCATCTTTCGAGTCGGTATTCGTCAATTTTAGTCATGATTTCTTTGCCTTTGGGAGTGAGTTTAATATCGATGGCTCGTCGGTCGAGTTTGTTGGTGGTTCGTGTTAAAAATTCCTTACCCACCATTTTATCAATAATTCTGCTCACCCGTGACAGGGAGAGATTCATTTTTTCGGCCACGCTGTAGCTATTAAAATGTTTGCAGTTTTTAAGGCAGATGAACATATTGTACTCTGCTTGCGAAATATCAAAAGAATCGAATAAGCTCTCGTCTATTTGAAGACATTTTTTGCGAAGCTCATATATTAAATCCAGTAGTGTTAAATCTTCCATATTTCATGTATTTGTGCAAAAATAATCAGGTCAAGACAATTTGCAATGCTAAATCGTATTTTATATCACTTATTCTGTTTCAATACACGCTCTTTATCAGCCTAATGCTTTAAAAGTTCATTTATTTCAGTTTTAGCAGCTGATAGTAAATCTTGTTTTATATCGTAAGGCAAAAATGCATGTTCAAAACCATTCAGTATAATTTTTGACAAATCGGCGGGGGAAAAGTTAAAAAGTTCGTAGGCCAGAACGAGTTCATGAGTAATGGTAGTCGCCGAAATGAGTGTGCTGTCGGTATTGATGGTCACGGGAACATTTTTCGCAAAATATGTTGGTAATGGGTGGTTGTTCAGGTTAGCTACACTTTTGGTTTGCATATTGCTGGTAAGGCAGACTTCTAGAGCAATCTGCCTATCAATCACATAGTTAAGTAGGTCGTTATCTTCGTAGAGATGTGTTCCGTGGCCAATGCGATGGGCTCCCAGAAAATGAATAGAATCGGCAATAGAATGAGCTCCATCGGCTTCGCCGGCATGTACGGTTCTGAAGAGATTGTTTTTTATGGCGATTTCGAAAGCTGCCACATGGTTTTTGGCCGGCCTGCCCAGCTCTTCGCCAGCTAAATCGAAGGCAGCAACTCCTTTATTTTTATAATCAACAGCCAGTTGAGCCAGTTCCTTGTTCGCTTGATCTGGATTTTGCCGAAGACCACAAACAATAATATTACTCTTTATATTAAATGCTTTCTCTGCCTGTTTTTTCCCCCGAATCAAAGCGTCCATAACTTTATTCAGGCTCAATCCTTTTTTTAAGTGCAAAGCCGGCGAAAACCGCGCTTCAATATATTTGGTATTCTGGTTCGATGAATCTTCCAAAAACTCATACATCACTCGTTCCAGCGCGTCTTCGGTCTGCATTACATTGATGGTGTATTCAAAAGGTTTGAAATATTCCACAAGACTTTTGCACGACTTATCAATCTGAAGTTTAGGCTTCAAAGTGTGGTAATCGTAATCTGGCAGCGAAACATCATGTTTTTTCGCTAAATCGATGATGGTTTGAACTCTTAATCCACCATCGATATGTGAATGCAATTCGGCTTTGGGGCTTTTTTCAATAAACGATAAAATATCCATTTTATAGATTTGGCTCGCAAAAATAGAAATTTTAGGGGTTTCTTTTCTTTAAAATGGGTTAAAATCGCAGCTCATCGAAGAAATCAGATATGGAGTATTAGTTTTTTAGATAATGGCCTAAATGCCAAAACAATATATCTTGCTGAATGGGCTTGGTGGTGTATTCGGTGCAGCCCAGATTCAGGCATTTTTGCCTGTCGTCCGACAAAGCATTGGCTGTAACAGCAATGATAATTACTTTGGGATCCATTTTCCGTATTTTGTATGTAGCTTCATAACCATCCATCACCGGCATTTGCATATCCATTAAAATTAAATCGACTTTGAACCTATTGTTGAAATACTCAATGGCTTCGCTGCCGTTTTGTTTCCAAACGATATGGGCTTGAGTAGATTGTAGCAGAGTCTTCAGATAGAGATAGTTAATTTTTTCATCTTCTACTATCATAATGGTTTTGCCTGTAAGGGCTGGTGTTTTAACATCAAGCTCTTCCGCAGCCTGTTCACGCTCATCGGCGGTGTTATAGGGGAAAGTAAATGTAAATTTGCTGCCTTTTCCCAGCACAGATTCCACTTTAATATCTCCGCCAATCATATTACTCAGCGATTTGCAAATGCTTAATCCTATGCCTATTCCTTCATAGATTTTGCGGCTTGTGGTATTAAACTGCCTGAAACTTTCGAAAATAAGTGCCAGATTCTCTTCTGCAATTCCCTGACCCGAATCCTGAATGATTATATCGATGGTTTTTTCGTTTATAGAAATGCCCATGCTCACAAATCCTGCTTCGGTATATTTAATGGCATTGCTCACTAAGTTTTCTATGACCTGCCGAATCTTCATCTCATCGGCTATGATATGGCATTTGTTTAAATCCATATTGTTGTCGAATAGTAGTTTTATCTTTTTCTTCCGCCGCACAAGTTCCGATTGGTATTTGGTAAAAATAGCATAGAGCAGCTGATTGATATGGAAATTATTTTCGCTGACGTTGTGATGTCCGGCTTCAATTTTCGAGATGGTTACTATATCTTCGATGATGCGCAGAAGGTTATTTCCGCTTCGTTTCACAATCCCCAAATATTCCTTATAGGTATCGGAAATGGTATCGTCTTCAAGAACCAGACTTGTAAAACCCAAGATATGATTCAGCGGAGTCCTGATTTCGTGGCTGATATTGGAAAGAAATGCAGTTTTGAGTTTAACACTTTCTTCCGCAAGTTGTTGGGCTATTTTTTGGTCTCTGATGTCTATAAAGCTTTCAATCAATACTTTTCGATCATTCAAATAGACTTCGTTTACCGTTTTTAAAATAGGGATTCGTTCTCCACGAGCTGTTAGCAAAATCCGTTCAGAATTATTTACCTTAAGATCCAAATCTTTGACAGGGCATTTGCCTTTCTCAGCAGGACATGTAAAATTATAACATCTTTTGCCAACAATATTTTTTTTCTCAGTACCTATATATTTTATGGCGGTTGTGTTTAATTCAATGATTTCGAAGGTATAGGGGTCGATGAGCATGATGCCGAATGCCACTGATTCTAAAATACTGAGCAACCGTTCCTGAAATAGCTTGAGCTCAGTAATGTCCGTGGCAATACCAACAAATCCTATGGGTTCCTTTTGATTGTTTTCCACTCTGATGGTGGTCATCAGGGTATGTATTTCTTTTCCTTGTTTATCGATGTGACCAATTTCAGCGGTAGAACGACCCAATTCCAAACTAGATTTTAATTGGATATTAACTTGTTCTTCGATTTGTTTTTTAGTGTGAAAAATATGCAATGGCCTTCCAATAATTTCATCTAAATTATTGTATCCATGCATTTTAACCCAGGCATCATTGGCTTTTGTTATAATTCCGTTTAAATCGGCAAAGGCAATGGCATTATGCGATTGAAGGACAGCCTGATGATAAATGTCGGCGTCGTGATTTTCTTTTTCACTAAGTAAAAGATGTTCATTTACTGTACTTTGTATGAAAAATTGTAAAACTGGAACAATTTTGTTGAGCTCCGTTTGTAATTGTTCAGAATTGGCGGTTTCGCCATTTTTGTCTATAAATCCATAAACAATAGTAAAATCAAATCCCTTGAAATAAAACAGGTGGGTAAGTTTGAGATTGGAATAAAAATCGTTGTCTGTAATCTTCTGCGACTCAAGTTCCGAGACATTTGCTGACGTTTGTTGATTTATTGCGGAATTGATAATCTCAACTGTGGGGCAGATTTGAAAAATATCCCCCGAAGAAGTTTGTATGATTAACCTACGGTGCTCAACTTCAATGTATTGAACCAGTAATTCAGGAAACTGTTTTAATTCTTCAAAACTGAAAAGGCCGCGGTTAATCATTTTTTAATAATGTTGTACTCAAATTTAATAATAAATTTGTTTTATTAAACATTTTATTCGAAATTTGATTGATTCAGATAAAAATTTAACATATCAATATAAACGCTTATGAAAGAAATAGTTAGTAACGAAGTCATGGCAAAAGCCGTGGTTTGGTTAAATGGAAATTATGATAACGAAACCAAAGCTGCCATTCGTCAGATGATAGATAATAATCCCCAGGAATTGATAGAAAGCTTTTACAGGGATTTGGAATTTGGAACCGGCGGTCTCAGGGGAATTATGGGAGTGGGTACCAACAGAATGAATAAATATACAGTGGGCATGGCAACCCAGGGATTGGCCAATTACATGAAGAAAATGTTTCCCGGCAAAACCGATTTAAAAGCAGTAATTGCCTACGACTGCCGAAACAACAATACACTTTTCTCCCAAATCGCCGCCGATGTGTTATCGGCCAATGGAATTCTGGTGTATCAGTTCGACGCGCTTCGTCCCACACCCGAGCTTTCATTTGCCATTCGTCAATTGGGCTGCCAGGCTGGAATTGTAATCACAGCATCGCACAACCCCAAGGAATATAATGGCTATAAAGTATATTGGGAAGATGGCGGACAACTCATCAATCCGCACGACGAAAATGTGGTTGCCGAAGCCCGAAAAATAACCGATATCAACGAGGTTAATTTCAAGGGAAACCCACAGTTGCAGGTAATAATTGGCGAAGAAATGGATAAAAAATATGTCGATGCCATCAAAACTTTAACGCTTTCTCCCGAAATCATTGCCCGCCAAAAGGATTTGAAAATAGTTTACACACCCATTCACGGAACCGGAGTTAAATTGGTTCCCAGAGCTTTAAAGGAATTTGGATTTGCCAATGTTTATAATGTTCCTGAGCAGGATGTGGTAAGTGGAAATTTTCCAACAGTACATTCTCCAAACCCCGAGGAGCCAGCTGCTCTAAAAATGGCCATAGATAAAGCTTTGGAAATTGGAGCCGATTTGGTGATGGCCACCGATCCCGACGCCGATAGAGTGGGTATTGCTGTGCGCAACGAGAAAAATGAGTTTGTTCTACTCAATGGCAATCAAACTGCAGCGTTGCTAAGCAATTATTTATTTAAAAAATGGCAGGAAAACGGCAAACTCGATGGCAATCAGTTTATGGTTAAAACCATTGTTACCAGCGAGATATTGATCGATATGGCCAATAAATATGGCATTCAAACCTTCGATGTGCTCACCGGATTTAAATATATAGCCGACATTATCAGAGAGTTGGAAGGCAAAAAGAAATTTATCGGTGGGGGAGAAGAAAGCTATGGATTCCTTGTAGGCGATTTTGTGCGCGATAAAGATGCAGTGAGTGCCTGTGTTTTAGTAGCCGAAACTGCAGCCTGGGCCGCCGATCAGGGTTTGAATCTTTATCAGATGCTCAAGCAAATCTATGTGGAATACGACTTTTATTACGAAACATTGATATCGGTGGTAAAAAAAGGAAAAGCCGGAGCCGAAGAAATTCAGCAAATGATGGCCGATTACCGCTCCACTCCTCCAACCATCATCAACGGCAGCAAAGTGGTGATGATTAAAGACTATGAAGAATCTGTCTGCAAAGACATGCTCAAAGGCACTCAAAAAGCCATTGAACTACCCAAAAGCAACGTGCTGCAATTTATCACCGAAGACGGAAGTAAAATTTCTGTCCGACCCAGTGGAACCGAGCCCAAGATTAAATTCTACTTTGGTGTTAAGGCACCATTAGATAAAGTGGAGAATTTTTATCAGGTTGAAAATCAGCTAAAAGGCAAAATAGAAGGCATTATTCAAAGCATGGAATTGAGGTAGATCGAAACTGAATTCAACAAAAAGCGGCAATTCACTTTGGAGTGATTGCCGCTTTTTTTTAAGCTTTTGATTTATCAGAAATCATCCTTAATCCAGGGATAGGGCTTTCTTTCTATCCATTTACCGCGGGTAAAATCGGGGAAATCCTGTGGTTCGCCATTATTGGCTATGGAGAGTTCGGACAGTGGTGTTACAGCACTCCAGGCAGCTGCATCATAAACATCGAGTGGGGGAGCAATGTTTTGTTTGGCCGATTCTACAAAGGCGTTCAAAACAAAGAAATCCATGCCACCATGGCCACTTCCTTCGGCTTCGTCTAAATATTTTTTCCAGAGCGGATGGTCGTATTTCTCGAACCACACAGAACCTGCATCCCAATCATGGGGCGCAGTAACTCCGTCGATGTGAACCCTGCTTTGGTGGTAGTCGAACTCGGTTAACCCGTTCACTCCCTGAACTCTAAATCCAAGTGAGTAGGGGCGCACCACATTGGTGTCGTGGGTAATAATCATGGTTTCGCCATTGGCTGTTTCAATGGTTGTGGTGATAATATCGCCCAGTTTCCAGTCTAATTTTGCGTTTGGATGGTCGGCCCCGCCTTTTTTAACAATATAATCGTGAAGTCCGCGGGCTTTGGTGGCGTGCGATGTGAGCGACATAAAACGGTTTCCGCGGTTGATGTCGGCATAAGCCGCCAATGGGCCCAACCCGTGAGTGGGGTAGAGGTCGGCGTTTTGTTTCAGACTGAATTGGGTTCTCCATTTGGCTTCGCTGATGGCTTTCTCGCCAAATTCAACACCATGGCCATACCAATGTTCACCGTCGTTAAATTTCACTTCACGCAAATCGTGTTGATATCCACCCCTGAAATGGAGCAATTCGCCAAAAAGTCCGGCTCTTACCATATTCATAACTGCCATAACATCGCGGCGATAATTCACATTTTCAAGAATCATCAGGTGAGTGCCTGATTCTTCGTGGGCGTTCACCAAATCCCAACATTCGGGGAGGGTGGTGGCTGCCGAAACTTCTACAGCGGCATATTTTCCTGCTTTCATAGCATCAACACTCATGGGTGTGTGCCAAAGCCAGGGGGTGCTGATGATAACTGCTTCCACCTCTGCATCTTCCAGTAGATTTCGGTAATCGTACGGCCCGTTTTTATAAATCTTTGGATGTTCTGCTCCAAATTCATTGAAAATGTCAAGCGTATGTTTGAGCATTTTTTCGTCAATATCGCATATAGCGGTAATAACAATATCTTTTCTGCGAAGTGCATTCTCAATGTGGTTCATTCCCCGTAAACCGCATCCAATAAACCCAAGTTTAAGTTTTTGGTCGGTAGGGGTTAATCCCCAAAGAATTTTTGGAGCCAAACTCATTCCAAGTGTTGCTACTCCTACATTTTTGATAAAATTTCGTCTGGTTGTGTTCATGTTTTTCCAAATTTAGCGGCAATTTAGAAAAAAATGAGAAACCAATTAATCTACAAGTCTTTTTTCTTGTAATACCAAAAAACGATTCCGTGAAAGATTAAAATCCATCCCCCACTGATTAGGATATCTCTTAAAGCAACAAATTCCTGAAATTCTATTCCGAAAAGCTTCATCAGCTGACTGTTGGGCAATTGAATAATATGTCCGATGGCGGTTGCGGGAAGAAAATCACCCCAGTCGTTGGGCAATTTATAGTCGACAATTGGATCGATAATAAAAGCGTACAACATTAATATACCAATGGCAAAGCCCGATCTGTGGACAAGAGTGGCAATCATAAATGCCATGCTTAGATATGCAAATACCTCGTAGAAATAGGCCGGCAGAAAACTCGATTTGCCTGTTAAGGTGGCCCAGCTTATGGTTTCGGTATTGTTTAATCCAAGTATCAATGAGATTACAGTAACTACAAAACTTGCAAACAAAGCTATGGTAAGATTAAGTAAAACTTTGGCCCAGAATAGTTCAGCGCGGGTAAGCCCGTGTAGTACCTGCTGCTTTATTGTTTTGTAGCTGAATTCGTTGGTTATCAAGATGATGCTCAATATGGCCATAAAAATTTTCAGAAAGCTGGCTAAATATGACATATTGTGCCACACATTGGGAAAGGCATAGAGCGAAACCCCGGGAATTTGAATGGGGAGATTACGTCCGGCATCTTTAACAACTTGATTAATAAAGGCTTCAACACCAAAAAGCATGGCAGCCATAACGGCAAAATAAAGCAGTGAAAGCCACCAGATGGCTCTGAAAGCCAGGGCTTTTTTTAATTCAATATTTAATAATCTGAACATAATTCTAATTTGTTATTTCGAGGAAGAACTTTTCTAATGATTTTTCGCGGGTGACCAGATGCGAAAGATAAATGCCTTTTTTGGCAAGCATCTCGTTAATTTGAGAAGGGGTAGTATTTTCGTTGATTTCGAGTATGAGTTTGTCCGATTCTTTCGAAAAGGTTAAAATATTGGGATTGCTTTTTAATTCTGTCATTAGTTCATCGATATTCGTCGATTTTACCTCCAGAATTCTTTTATCACGCAGAATTTCTTCTACTTTACCCTGAGCAAGTTTGTGACCTTTTTGCATAATCATAACGTGGGAGCAAACTTTTTGCACTTCGTCGAGCAGGTGGCTTGCCAGAATAATGGTCACACCTTCGGACGAAATTCGTTTGATGAGTTCCCTGATTTCGGCTATGCCTTTAGGGTCGAGTCCGTTGGTGGGTTCATCGAGAATCAAAGCTTCGGGGTTTCCAACCAGAGCAGCTGCTATGGCTAAGCGCTGCTTCATTCCCAAAGAATAGGTTCTGAAGGGGCTATTTCGCCTGTCCCACAATTCAACTATACGCAAAACCCGCTCGATATCGGAATAATCCTGCTTTTTAATTCGGGCAACAATTTTTAAATTCCCCATGGCCGACATGTAAGGATAGAAGATGGGCGATTCGATAATGGCTCCCACTTTGGTTCGTGTATTTTTACCGTACTTTCCTTCGAACCATTCGAAAGTTCCTGATTTGGCATGCGTTACACCAAGAATCATTCCCAATGTGGTGGTTTTCCCACTCCCATTGGGACCCAGAATGCCAAATACCTGGCCTTTATCTATCTGGAGATCCAGATTTTCCACTGCCTTGATTGATCCGTAGTGCTTGGTTAATGAAGTTGATTTTAATACTGTGCTCACGGCTTGTTTTTTCGTTTGTTAATGGACGCAAAGATGTGTTTCAGTTACAAATTGATTGATTCATTGTTATTCCAAAAACTAATGAAATTTATTTTTATTACATATTTTTGAAAATATTGTGAAAATTTCGAAGATTTATCATTGTTAATTTATTGAATAAAAAGTTGTTATAATTTTATTTGACCTTGGCAAGTAAATTGTTAACGAAATCATAATTCATTAAAATTTTCTTTTACATTTGTGGAATCAAAATACCTAATTGGGGGATTTGATGTAAAGTTTCTTTGAATTTTTCAATGAATTATATATTTATTGTTACTCTAATTATTTAGATTGGATTATCTTTAGATTAAAATTAAAGGTTTCGATTGAAGTAAAAAAAATTTGTAATATGAATCAATTCAAGTAAATTAGAAAAGTGAGGCGGACAGTTAATATGGTTATGGCCATGATATATATGTCAATTTTACTCTCTTGCGGAAATACACCCACCGAAGACAAAACAGTGGTAAAACACAATTTGAATCTGGTGGAAATGATAATTCCGGTAGAAGGTATGACCTGTGAAGGATGCGAAAACACAGTGAACCAACAATTACTAAAATTGCAAGGTTTGCAAAGTGCTCAGGCCTCACATACTTTGAAGCAGGTTCGTATTAAAATTGATACCAATATTACCTCTGTTGAAGAAGTGGAGCGTAATATTGAGCAGGTTGGATATACTGTAGTTAAATAATAATTGAAATTATGAGCGTGCAAGACGAGATTCAAAACAGTTTTAGAGATAGCATCTCTACCATTGATGAGCAAGGAAAAAGGGTTTTTATTCATCCCAAAAAACCGACAGGTCGTTTTTTTAACCGTCGACTAATAGTCGGTTGGGTACTTTTGGCCATCTTATTTGGGATTCCTTTTATTAAGTATAACGGAGAGTCATATTTCATGGTGGATGTGATTCACAGAAAATTTATCTTTTTTGGAGTCCATTTCTGGCCTCAGGATTCCTATCTGTTTGCCATAACCATGATATCTCTTCTGGTTGGAATTGTTTTATTTACAGCAGTTTATGGGCGGTTATGGTGTGGCTGGGCTTGCCCGCAAACCATATTTATGGAAATTTTATTCCGTCCGGTTGAATATTTAATCGATGGCGATTCCAAGGATCAGCGCAGACTTAGAAACGCCTCCTGGACTTTCGAGAAAATCTGGAAAAGGATCGTTAAGAATTTTATTTTTGTCGTTATTTCAATAGTCATAACCAATGCATTGCTTGCCTGGGTTATTGGCATTGACGAAGTGCTAAAAATTGTTGCCGAACCAATATCGGAGCATTTAACCGGCTTTATTGTCATGCTCATCTTCTCTGGATTTTTATTTTTTATCTACAGCTGGTTTCGTGAGCAGGTTTGTACCATATTATGTCCTTATGGCCGTATTCAGGGGGTGCTCCTCGATGTTAATTCTATCATAGTTAGCTACGATTACAAGCGTGGAGAGCCTCGGGGAAAAGCGAAAGATGGCCAGCCTGCGGGCGATTGTATCGATTGTGGTCAGTGCGTGCAGGTTTGTCCAACAGGAATCGATATTCGCAACGGAACTCAGCTCGAATGCATCAACTGCACAGCTTGTATCGATGCCTGCGACAGTGTTATGGATAAGGTGAAAAAGCCCCGTGGATTAATCAGATTTGCATCGGAAAAGGAAATTTCTGAAGGAGCAAAATTCAAGATTACTCCCCGAATGATTGGTTATTCCACTTTGCTTTTGGCTTTAATGGTATTTCTTACTGTATTGATTTTTGGACGTAACGATTTGGAAACCACTATTCTAAGAACTCCGGGGATGCTGTATCAGCAACAGGACGACGACCGAATCAGTAATTTATACAATATCAAAATCATTAACAAAACCATTGATACGGTAAATGTTGAACTGAAACTCTTGTCGCACAAAGGCGAAATAAATTTGGTTAAAGGCGTTGTAAAAATCAAACCTTCAACTATTTACGAAGATGTTTTCTTTCTTAAAATAGACCCTAAAGAGTTGAAAGCAAAACGAAGTGAAATTGAAATAGGAATTTATATGGGCAATAAACTCATAGAAACCAAAGAGTTGACATTCATTGGAGATAAAGATAAATAGTCTAATTTTGACGCTTTCTATAATTGTTTAGAAAAAACTATTTTTAAATACACTAACAACTTTATTATGAAAATTAAATGGAATTGGGGTACAGGAATTTTTCTTGCCATTGTGGCTATGCTTTCGTTTATTGGTTTTCTGGTTTATACTTCATTTCAACATGAAGTGAACAAAGTATCGGATGATTATTACGAGCGAGGACTGAGTCATTCGGAGTATATGAGTATTCAGGAACGCAGTAGGCCAATGAATGCTGAATTCGATATCATTTATACCGACAACTGCACCATTCAATTCCCCCAGTTTTTTAAGGATAAGAAAGTTTCTGGTAATGTGCTGTTTTTTAGGCCATCTGACTTTAATATGGATAAGACCTTTGTCATTGAAATGGACAGCTCGGCCCGACAGGTTATAACTATAAACGAGTTTTTAAAAGGCAAGTACATTGTAAAAGTGGATATGGAAACTGATAGTTTATTCTATCACTTCGAACAAGATATCATTTTTAACTAATAGTTTTATGTTTATCACTGCTGCCATTTTATTAGGTTTGGTGGGTTCGTTTCATTGTGTTGGAATGTGCGGCCCTATAGCATTGGCGCTGCCCATTAGTCAGGCAGGCTGGTTGCAGAAAGTCCTGGGAACACTGCTTTACAACGTCGGGCGTGCCATAACCTACGCTGCAATGGGTGCCGGTTTTGGCGTTTTGGGCGAGGGAATACAGCTTGGCGGATTTCAAAGCTGGGTTTCTATTGTCATGGGAATCATTATGGTGCTCAGCGTTTTGTTTCCAGTTTTGTTTCGCAACACCCAATTTTTTAACCAATATATAAATGGCTATGTGGTGAAACTTCAGGATACTCTGGCGCCCTTGTTCAGAAACAGAAGTCTGTTTTCGTTGTTCATCATCGGGTTGCTCAATGGACTACTGCCCTGCGGATTGGTCTATGTGGCTCTTGCCGGAGCCATTGCCACAGGTGGAGTGGCCAATGGCGCACTGTTTATGTTTGTTTTTGGGCTGGGTACATTGCCCATGCTGGCAGCGGTAACTCTTCTCGGCAATGCTCTTTCCGGATCATTCAAATCGGCCATCAATAAGCTGATTCCTTTTGTGGTTGTGATTATTGGCGTTTTATTTATCATTAGAGGATTGAATTTGGGCATCCCCTATTTGAGCCCTCCCGCTAAAAAACTACATATCGAGCAAAAGCACGATTTAACCGAAAGCAGAAATTGTTGCGGAAGCTCTAAAAAGATGAATACCAATATTTTCCAATTGTTCTAAATGCTTTATTTAACCTTGAGTGAATGAGTAAGTCTGTAGTCATTATCACCGGAGCTTCATCGGGAATAGGGAAATCATTGGCTTTTGAATACGCCCTTAGGGGGGCCAATCTTGTGATAGCCGCAAGAAATGCTGATATGCTATCTTCCATAGAATCGGAACTGACTAAGTATCATATAGAGGTTCTGTCGGTAAAAACCGATGTTACCATCGAAGACGATTGCAAGAAACTCATTGCGCTTACGGTTCAAAAATTTGGAAGAATTGATATTCTCATCAACAATGCAGGCATCAGCATGCGTGCCCTTTTTAATGATGTTGATATAGATGTGCTTAAACGCGTAATGGATGTCAATTTCTGGGGAACTGTTTATTGTTCAAAATACGCTATGCCCTGGCTTCTTCAATCGCGTGGATCGTTGGTTGGTGTTATCAGTATAGCGGGGTATCTGGGCTTGCCCGCCCGCACAGGTTACAGCGCGTCGAAATTTGCTGTCAGGGGTTTTCTCGACACAGTTCGCGTTGAGAATTTAAAAACAGGCTTGCATGTGATGGTAGCTGCGCCAGGATTTACAGCCAGCAATATTCGAAATGCAGCACTCACCAGCAATGGAGCGGCTCAGGGAGAAAGTCCCCGTGATGAGCAAAAAATGATGTCGGCAGAAACCGTAGCCAAAAAAATTGCCATGGCCATTCAAAACCGTAAACCAGAATTAATTCTAACTTTTGTTGAAGGCAAACTCAGTGTTTTCTTAAAAAAGTTTTTCCCACGATGGGTAGAAAAACTCACGTATAACCATATGGCCAAAGAATTGAATTCCCCTCTGCAATAATTTGAACTTTCTGTGAGATTTATCTAATATTAATTTGTTTAATCCATTTTATCTTTTATATTTGTTTGATTAGAAAAATGAAAAAGCTTTGTTAATAGCCCCTTCATTTAAATTATAAAAAATAAAAAATGAGCAGTTTTAATATGGAAATAAAGCCTAAGGTTGGGCTTGGTGATTTGAAGTTTGGTGAAATACCAGAAAACGTAACCAAAATAATCGGATTACCCGGAAATGCGGAAGAAATTAGCACCGATGATGATTTGAAAACCACTATTTTGTTTTTTGAGAATGGGGTAACGGTTTTTCTCGAAGGGCTTGTAGAACCGATAGTTTCCAATTTTGACATTGACAATAAAACGGCTACTCTTTTTGGTCAAAAGATATTCGAAATGACAGAAGGTCAAATCATTGAACTTATGAAAACTCACGGTTACAAGGAAATGGAGAGCGAAGACGAAGAGTGGGGAGAAACCCGGTTAACTTTTGAGGATGCACTTTTAGACTTTTATTTCGAAGATGCAGCACTCGTGGCTGTTAGCTGGGGAGTTATCGTGAACGAAGACGGATCCATAGATGCTTAGGTGCGGTTTTAAATGGCTTCAAATCAGCCTTTTTCAAGAGTAAAGCCAAATGTAGTTCCAATTCCCACAGTCGATCGGGTATAAATGGTTTGTTGATGGGCTTCTACAATATGTTTTACAATGGCCAACCCTAAACCCGTTCCACCCATTTCTCTCGAACGTGCCCTGTCGGTACGGTAAAACCGCTCAAATATTCTTGGTAAATCTTCTTTACTAATGCCCGGACCATTGTCAGTCACTTCTATCAGTAAATTGGTATCCATATCGAAAAAGCTGATTTTTACTTTCCCTGTATTGGCATATCCATATTTTATGGCGTTACTGATGAGATTTGTAAGTAATTTCCCAATTTGATTTTTATCGGCAATCACATAAATGGGTCTATCGTAAGTTTTTCCATAATACAATCGCATATTTCTGTTTTCGGCTTTCATTTCGAACGACTCAATGAGCTCATCGGTTAGGGCCTTTATGTTGAAGCGGATTTTTTCGAGTTTTACCTCGCCCGATTCTAATTGACTTATGGTTTCCAACTCGTTAACGATACTGATGAGCCTGTTCAGGTTTTTATCCGATCGTTCAAGATATTTTAAATTAATGGTTTCGTCGTCAATTCCGCCTTCGAGCAGAGTCGAAATATAGCCTTGAATGGCAAAAAGCGGAGTTTTGAGCTCGTGAGAAATATTGCCAATATATTCTTTTCGATATTTCTCCAGCTCTTTCAATTGCGAGATTTCCTTTTCATAATTCTCGCTCCAATCCAAAACCTGTTGATGCACAGATTTGATGGAGCTGACTTTTAATGGTCGGTTTTTTTCGCTGGGTGATTTTTTAACTTTTTGATTATGAATTAATTTATAGATTACTTTAATATGTTCAGAAATATATTTTTCGATAAACCCATTTATAATCCAATAAGAAACAAGAATAAAAAATATGAAAAGCGAAACCAGTACAATGATTGGTGTTTGATTGCTAAAAAAGAAATACAAAGATACCAGAGCGAAAAAAACACCCAGAATAGAGGTTATTTGAATAGCAATTTTACTCGATTCTTTAATATTCATTTAGGGCTAGTAAAGATTAGGAAGGTGTGTTAATAAATTTATATCCAATGCCTTTAATGGTTTGAATATAATCGTTACCAATTTTTTCGCGTATTTTTCTAATGTGCACATCGATGGTACGATCACCCACAATAACGTCATTTCCCCATACTTTGCTAAAGATTTCTTCACGGGTGAATACTTTATCAATTTTTGTGGTGAACAATATCAGCAATTCAAATTCTTTTTTCGGAAGAATGATTTCCTTTCCGTCTTTTATCACCAAATATCTTTCTTTGTCAATAACAAACTGATCGTGAATAACCAGGGTTTCTTTTTCTGGCACAGAGCTTGTTAGTGGTGATCCGCTGCGGCGAAGCAACGATTTTATTTTACTTATTAAAATCTTAGGTTTAATAGGCTTGTGGATATAATCATCAGCACCCACATCGTATCCGGCTATTTGGGAATAATCTTCCGAACGGGCAGTTAAAAAAATGATGATTGGATTTCCCAACTCGGTAAGTTTTCTGAGTTGATCGCAGGTTTCGATACCATCCATTTTAGGCATCATCACATCCAGGATTATTAAATCAGGCTTATGCTTTAATGCTTTTCTAATTCCTTCTTCGCCATCTTTAGCGGTAACAACCTGATACCCGTTTTTCTGCAAATTGTAGCTTAAAAACTCAAGAATATCATCCTCGTCGTCTACAAGTAAAATGGTTTGGTTAGATGTTTCCATACATTCGATTTTTAGCGGCAAAATTAAGTATATGTTAAATCCTTACGGCGCAAACATATTAACTAATTGTTAATTGATTCGTTGATAATTTGTAAAAATAATAAAAAATGCTTATGCTTTTATGATTAGTTTTGGATGGTGCAGAGATTGTATAATGCGTTTTTTAATGAATATGTGTGCATGGAGAGTTTCAAAGTTTTAATTGTCGAAGATGAGATCATCAACGCAAAAATACTTCAGGAGTTTTTAATCAATAAGGGGTATGAAGTATTGGATGTTGTGACAACAGGAGAAGATGCTGTGGACTATGTGTCGCGCATAAAACCCGATATTATATTAATGGATATTGAGTTGGCGGGGAATATGAATGGCATTGAAGCCGCTGAGCAAATCAATAGGGGAGAACATTTCCCAATTCTGTATTTAACCAGTCAAACCAATAAGGAGGTGGTGAACCGCGCTCGTGAAACGGGTCCGGTGGGGTATATTATCAAACCCTTTTCGCCGCATCAGCTGGAGATTACCATGGAGATGGCGCGTAAAAAGATTATAGTTGACCAGGAATTGATAAACTACCAGTTATATCTTGAACATTTGGTGGTCGACAGAACCCGTGAACTCATTGATGAAGTAGAACTTAACAATAAAATTTCCCATCAGGCCATCTCAAGCGAAGTAAAGCTAACAGCAATCACTTCCGCAGCCAACGATGCCATCATTCTATTTGATGAATATGGACAGATAAAATTTTGGAATCAGGCAGCCAGTAAAATGTTCAGGTATTCCGAAAACGATATTATAGATCAAAATATCCGCATACTTTTTTCAAGCGATAATCAAAATTTCCAATTTGCCAAGGCCTTGGAGTCCATTCAGGAAGCCATTGATAAAAGTTTGTTCAAGAGCAATCTGGAGTTGGCTGCCACCAAAGCCGATGGCGAAGAATTTCCGGTTGAAATGTCGATGGCTTCAGTAGTTATTGACCATGAGAAATTTATCATAAGCGTGGTGCGCGATATTACCCAGCGAAAAAAAGACGTTGACGAAATTACACGGTTCAAATTAATATCCGATATGGCCAATTATGGTATGGCCATTACCGACGGCGCCGGTACATTTGTTTATATGAACAAGTATTTTGCCCGTTTAATCGAAGTCACCCCTGATGAAATGCTGGGTAAAAGCTTTTTTTTGCTCACCCCCCACGAAAAGAAATCTACCATTGCAGATTTTGTTCAAAAATCGTCGGAGGTTAAAGGGGGCGAAGGCCAAGAACTTCTATTAACTACCAAAATGCTGAATCAGGTGCCTGTTATGGTTAATAGTGTAATTATCAGAGATAAATACCAACAGCCCCAGTTTTTTGCCATTTCGGCGGTAGATATTCGTGAACGCAAGGAATATGAAGAAAATCTATTGAGAGCCAAGCGCTTAGCTGAAGAATCGGATCGAATGAAAACCGCCTTTCTGAGTACCATCTCCCACGAATTACGAACACCACTCAATGCCATTATTGGTTTTTCTGAGCTCATACGCATGACCGAAGTTGATATGACCGATGTGAAAGATTTTAATGAGGAAATCTATAAAAGCGGAAATCATTTGCTGTCCATTGTGGAGGATATTTTAGACATTAGTCTCCTGGAAAACAAGAATTTGAAAATCAATACGGTGGAGTTTTCTTTAAATAATCTCATGAACAATATATATCAGAAATTCAAATCGAATTTGAGATATAATAACCAGAGTATTAATCTGGTATGGAAAGGAAACAAACCCGATGGCGACGATAAATTCTATACAGACAACAGTAAACTCGAACAAATTTTTTCAAAACTTTTAGACAACGCCTATAAGTTTTCGACCAAAGGAACCATTGAATTTGGATATAAATACTATGAAAAAGAAAATATTTTCGATTTCTATGTAAAAGATGAGGGCAAAGGAATACATGAAAGTAAATTAACCGATATATTTGAGAGCTTTAAGCAGATTGATGAAGGAAACAACCGTGCACACGATGGTTTAGGATTGGGGTTGTCAATTGTAAATCAGCTACTTGAGCTTATGAACGGAGAGATTTTTGTAGAATCAAAACCTAAGAAGGGTTCTGTTTTTACCTTTAATATTAAACCGAAATTAAAATCTTAACACTATAACATTATGAATGAACCCTACAATGTGAACGATCACCAATGGGAAGGAAAAACAGTCTTGATTGTCGAAGATATATCAAGCAATTATAATTTTTTACGACTATTGCTCAAAAAATCGAAGGTTGGAATAATTTGGGTAGAAAATGGCGAAGATGCAATTAAGGAAGTTAAAAACAATCCAGGCATCGATTTGGTTTTAATGGATATTAATTTACCCATCATGAACGGCTACGACGCTGCAAAAGCTATTAAAGAAATTCGTCCTTCGCTTCCTTTGATTGCCCAGACAGCCTATGCTTTGGAAGGCGACCGCGAAAAAGCGCTTATGGCAGGATGCGACGACTATATTCCTAAACCCATAATTATCGCAACGCTGTTACGCAAAATGCAACATTATCTGGGAAACTAAATAATTATAATATCTCGCCAGCATTTTATCTGGTTAGCCGTGGTTTGTGTTGTTATCAAATTCCTGATTATGAATATTGTAGCTCGGTTTTTAATCATTATTTCGCTATTATTTTCCTTTTCTCAGCTTCTGGCTCAAAAATTTGAAGGCGGATTTATGGGTGGCCTTCTCGGTAGCCAGGTGGCTGGCGATGTGAGTTCAGGATACAATAAACTTGGGTTTTATGGCGGAATTTCTGTTTGCCGCCAATTGACCGAAAAGTCGGGGCTTCAGTTGGAGCTCTATTTCATTCAAAAAGGAGCCTCTGAGAATCCATCGGAAGAGAATGGCAATTTTCAGTACCTGATGCGGGTAAACTACATTGAACTACCATTACTCTATCGCTATATCATTGGAAAACAATTAGTAGCTGATGCAGGGGTGGCTTATTCTTACCTCACCGGAACTCCCTACGAGGAAGCCAATTATAGTACATCCGTACCCGATACCCCATTCAATCTAGGCAGTGTAACTTTTATTTCGGGGTTGGAATATCGCATCACCCCAAACCTGTCAGCACATTTTAGAACCAACAACAGCATTACCCCCATAAGGCCCCACGCATCGGGAGCCAAAAGGATTTTTAACCGCGGGCAGTATTCCGATATATTATCGTTGGGACTGCATTACCATTTTATTACTTTTTAACCCACTGATTATGACAAAATTATTTGGCATCCTTATTTTTGTTTTAATTGCATCATTTATTCAAGTGAAGGCTCAAAGTTTGCTTTTTAATGAGTTTAAGGAATCGAACCAAGCATCCATTTCCCATGACCATAAGGAACGTGGTGCTTTGAATGAAAATTTCGAGCTAAGTGCCAGCTGTGATGACCTTGTTCATTTGGGTCAGAAATCCGACATCACTCTATACAACCATCGGGGTTAAAAAATCAGCGATTATCAGGGAGTTACCAGGATCAATACCCAAAGTTTAACCAAAGGCCTTTATTATATTCTTCCTTCAGATTTAAAGAAATCGAAATTCATAGTGCTGTAGATTTGGTGGATAAAAAAAAGATAAAACATTGATAATTAGTTAACAAAACTGGAAAAAATATCGTAAAATTGTATTAAAATTTGATGTTATGCGTTTTGTAAAATATTTTCTTATTGTGCTGCAAATGGTTTCGGCAATCGGTATTTGGGGTCAGCGAGATCTGTTCAATGACCGAAAAATGGTGGTTTATTTAACAGGCGAAGGAGTTGACGAGAATTATCGCGCAAACCACGCCTCGGTGGAACAGATTGTTGCAGTGAGTGGTTTGCCTGGCTTCATCACCGATAATCTTTCCGAATGTTTCAACTATGGCATGATAGTTTTTGGAACACAGGTTCGTTCTGGCAGTCTTACTTCGACCCAAATTGATGCCTTGAAGGATTATGTTTACAACGGAGGATATGTTGTTTTTCCCGTACTTTCCGACTCCAATCTATATGAATTGGCTGGAATAGAACGTATTTCAATTCAAAATGACAGAAATTTCTTCAGCTTCATTTCATCTATGAATGATAGGGAATTGCGATGGATAGATGAACCCTTTGAAAGAGAAATCAAACTTGGGGGCTCTCAATACAGTGGAACTTTCGGTACCTGTGGCTACAGGGTGAATACCGCCGAAGTCATTGCCCAATACAGAAATTCCAACGAAGCTACCCTCATCAAAAACAAATTTGGAGCAGGATATGTTTATAGTTTTGGTTTCGAGTGGCGCGATGTTATCATCAGAAGCCTTCTCGATCAGGATTTTCAGGCCAACAGAATTTATTCCAATGCATTTGAAGCCTCAGCCGATGTTATCATGCTGCTAATCAGGGGTATTTTTCTTCAGGCTGTTCCTCATGCGGTTTGGTTGAGCCCAGCGCCGTGGGACAGTCGCTCGGTTTTTATTATTACCCACGATGTGTGTTCACATACAGCCCATTTATTCTCCAACGATTTTGCCGATATGGAATCAGAACGGGGAATTTCGGCAACTTACAACATCACCACCCATCAATTTCTCGACGACATTAACGGCGATAATTATTCGTCGCATATTTGGCAGATGAAGTCGCTGGTTCAGAAAAATCATGTGATTGGGAGCCATAGTTTTGGTCATTTTCCAGACTTTGGAAGCGGGGAAATTTTTCCGGTAGGAGAGCCCTTGCAGAATGCCGATTCCTATAATCCCAGGTTTTCGGAAGCAGATGGACAGACTATTGGGGGAACCGTTTACGGGGAATTGGGGGTTTCTAAAATGTTGCTCGATAACGATTTAAACTACAATGTGAAAGTGCATCGCAGTGGGCATTTGGTGGTAAACCCTGCACAATACGATATTCTGGATGAGCTGGGATATAGATATTCATCGAGCTTCACTTCGCCCGATGTGCTCACAGGATTTCCATTTTATATGCATCAGGGCCGCGATATCAATGGAGCAAAACTCCCCATAATAGAAATCCCGCTCACTATTTCCGATGTGTTTGGGAATCATGGAGCTGCCATCGACGAATTTAACTGGATGGTCAAAGCCGAGCTGTGGTTGTCGGTTTTAATAAGTTACTCCAATAATAACTCAATGACCACCTTACTGGTGCATCCCAACCGCAAATTTAAGCTCGATGCCATGGTGCATGTGCTCGATCATATGCCTGCCGATATTTATCCCATGGAACTAACCCATTATGCCGATTTTTGGAAAGCAAGAGAGCAAGTTGAGTTTAGCTCGACCATAGCTGATCGTGTTCTTAAAATCTATGCGAACAATGCCTTCTTTGCAAACGATGCTTTTACTTTTGTGTTCGATTTGCCTCATGGTATAGAATCGGTTGAGCTCTATAACGGTAATAACCAATTGGTTCAGCATCATCAGAAAGATTATTATCTTGGAACCTCGCTTGTTTATCAAAAAAGTATTTCTGAACTGAAAAAACAGTCGGTTCTTATTGAGGGTTACCCTGGATTACTTCATCAAAATACACCCAATCCTTTTCAAACTGCCACCACCATAAACTATACTGTTCCGGAAAATGGGCAGGTATTGCTCGAGATTTCCGATGCTTGGGGGCGATTGGTAAAACGCCTAGTAAACGAGTATCAAACCGCTGGATGTCAGACTATTTTATTCAACGGCTATGATTTAAGTAGCGGTGTATATTACTATAAAATAGTAATTGACGGAGAAACTAACTATTATACTTCCACATTAAAAATGGTGAAAAATTAGTTTATGAGAGTAAAAATGCTAATTCTAATGATCCTGGCGATGGTTTTTCTATTCTCGGGATGCGAAAAAAAGGACCCGCCCATGGTGGAGAATGGTTTCTATTTCGATTATAAAAAATATGGAGCTTCTAAATACGGGGGCTGCTCCGCGGGAGGTATTGTTAACTATATCTGGGATGTAAATCTGGTGAATATTCCAACAGAGGGTTCAGCCACAGCCAATGCCGGGTATTTTGTGGGGAATTGTACAACTTGTTGTGGGGTTCAGGTTACGAACAATCCATTGACTGACCGTTACTTTTCCGTCTCGGGCACTGTTTGGCGTGAAGGCCCATTGGTGCTGTTCGATGTGGAAGTGCGTCATGAAAATGATTTAGATGGGGGGAGAAATATTCGGTTGAAGGGGAGTTATATTTGTTCAGAATAAAAAAAAGCCGGTTTTGCCGGCTTTTTAAAT
>DYSN01000336.1 GCA_020718205.1 Draconibacterium orientale | reverse complement strand
TTCACATATCAGTTCACTACAAGGGCTACCTTTGGCAAGCAGAAAGGAATTTCCTTAATGGTATGTGTTTGGAGCGGGATGAACCTTTGCATATTCGAAAAGAAGACATCTTCCGGTTTATTGGGAGGGATGATGTTGTTGCTCATTTGTCTTACTTCACAGATATAAAACATGAAGAATCCTACACAATTATAAAATCCCCCCCTGTATTGTCCGATATTGGCCTAACGCTTGATGTTAATGGCAATCATGACGAATGTGCCAGGAATAAGATTATTGCCGAAAAAGTGAAGGCGTTACGAGATGAGATTGAATACTCAAAAGATGATATCAGTTTCGATGAATATTCTTTCGAAATTATACGCAAAAATCTCCTTGCCAACCAGCAACAGAAGCCCTCAGCATTTGACAAGCATACTGGTCAAAACAACATCGCTGAACCAGCTGGGAAAGTTGCCTATCCTGAGATGGCAGATGACATGCCATCAGGAATCCTGCCAAAAAATTCCGGCCGACCTAAAACGGCAAAACACAATGCTCTGAAAACATGGCAGAAATACATGCTCTGTGCGGCAGCAATAATTGCAACAACCGATAAGAAACGCTATCTCCACAAGCAACCAAAACAGCAAGATAAAATATTTAATTACGCACAACTTGAGTTGGTTTTTAAGGAGATGGCTGGACGACTTTTGGGTACAGATTCCAGTATCTCGACCGTTGGATATGGTCTTTCGGATGAAAACATAGCAACAATCCTTGAGAATGCCTTAGAAAAATATCCTATAGATATAGATGAGTTATGGCGCTATTGATTTCCAAGTAAAAACTATTTTTTCTATGTAGAACCTAAAAAAGATATTTTTTGTACTTTTACCCTATGCACTTCGGATTTACCGGGATGTATGGGGTTTTTTATTTTTTATGGAGACGAAAAAATGGCAGAAAAAAAATGGCTAACAGAAAAAGAAGTCGCATTGATGACGGGACGGGCAGTACAGACACTCCGAAATGACAGAGCGATGAATCGGGGAATCCCCTACTTTAAAATAGGAAAATCAATTCGTTATGCCGTTAGCGATGTCGAAAGCTGGATGGAGGCAAGGCGGATCTCTACATCTGACGATCCGAAGAAAAGAGGCGTCTCAAGAGAACAAAATGAGATGCTGTAATGGCCGAAAACAAAAAAGCGACTCCCTATAAATTGGCTGGCAGGCCGGAAGTCGCTCTCTCTACACGAAAACATTCTATCATTATTCTCAGGACAAAACAAGCGGATAGACGATTTGGCATAATTTGGCAGCAGGGGGCCATGCCCATTGTGAAAAGTG
>DYSN01000042.1 GCA_020718205.1 Draconibacterium orientale | reverse complement strand
ATCCTTTTCACCCCAATCATTTGAAACGATGCGGCGAAGCCCGAAGCGGGAAATCAAGTGGTTGACAGTGGCTGAAAAATAAACTCCGAGGTTGATGATTAGTAACAGAGTTTTAATAATCAATTAATAAGATGGCGATATTTTCACCAATCAATAATTAGAACCTGATTTTATAAAAAATATTTAATTTTATCTTTTTTAACTCATTCATCATGAATATTTTCCGACTGTTTTTTGCGACCATTTTTCTGCTTGCGTTTCACCATCTCCAGGCACAAAAAAACGACTTTATTATATCGGCACCCGCCGGAAACCGATATGCGGGGCTACTTAAAAACGATACTGCCATCATTCCCAATGGGCGCCTTTTAACCCCTGCCGGAAAAAGTTTTCTTGTGGCTCCCCATCCCTATGGGTTGGCTTTGAGTCATGATGGCAAAATTGCAGTAACCGCCAATTCGGGCACCAATCCCATCTCCATCACCATAGTTCGAAATATTCACTCTTCAAATCCCGAAATTCAGCAAATTCCCCCATCACCTGCGGGCGACAAAGGCGTTTTGGAATCTGTTTTTATGGGGCTGGCTATCTCCCCAGATAATAAATGGGTTTATGTGGCTGGCGGACAAGCCAATAAAATATATGTTTTCGATTTACTCACAGGAGAGCCCGAAAATGAAATTGATTGCAGCTCCAACGACGAAAGAGGCGACTATTCGCATGGCTATATTGGCGATATGGTTTTGAGCAGCAATGGAAAATATTTGTATGCTGTGGATCAGATAGGTTTTAGAATGATCGTGATAAACTTAGTGAAAAAGAAATTAGAAACCTTTATCCCCGTAGGCCGCTATCCCTTTGGCATTCATTTGAGCCAGGACGAAAAAACTGTTTATGTGGCCAATGTGGGTATGTTTCAGTATGGCTATGCCAAAAAGCTGAAAGATGGAAAATGGGAACGCACCGTGCTCGACAAACCAGGTTTTGCATACAATACACCCGAAGCCGACAAGGGAATTAAAAACGATACGCTCGATATTCCCGGATTAGGTCCTGTAAATTCCGATGAATCTTTTTCGGTTTGGGCCATTGATGTGGCTGACTCCCAAAAACTTAAAATTCTTTCAAAAATAAAAACAGGGAACATGGTGGGACAAATGGTCGAAGGCATTCCTGCAGTGGGTGGTTCGAGTCCAAACTCCATAGTATCGACAGGCGATTATGTTTTTATAAGCAACGGAACCAACGATAATATTACGGTTTTAAACCACAAAACGCAGCAAATAATCACCCATATCCGACTCAACCCCGAAGAAAAGGTTAAGCATTTACGCGGAATCATTCCTTTTGGTTTGGCAGTTTCGCCCGACGAGAAAACAGTTTTTGTGGCCGAATCGGGAATTAATGCCATTGGCGTGATTGATGTTGCTACGCTTACAGTAAAAGGACATATTCCCACAGGCTGGTTTCCTGCCAAGATAAAAGTGACTCCCGATGGCAAGAACTTAGTGGTTTCCAATGCCAAAGGCTTTGGCAGCGGACCCAATGGGGGCAGCAGTTTCGACATCAGAAAGGCCGGAAGCTATATTGGGAGTTTAATGTTTGGCACCGTTCAACTTATCGAAATTCCAACCGATGCTCAATTGTCAGCTTATTCCAAACAGGTGATTTCCAATAACTACAAAATAGAAAACGTGGAATCTTCTACTCTTGACTGGAGAAAAAACAATCCCATTCCGCTGTTCGGTGGTGCAAACAATTCCCCCATAAAGCACATTGTATTTATCTCGAAAGAAAACAGAACCTACGACGAGGTTTTTGGTCAGGTAAAAAATGCTAAGGGTGATTCTACGCTTGCCCGTTATGGCTACAATGCCAGCTTTTTCAACAGAAGCAAAAGCGAACAGGTAGATAATGCCATCGTAATGCCCAATCACCTGAAATTGGCCGCAGAATTTTCCATCAGCGATAATTTTTATGTGGACAGCGATGTTTCTGCCGATGGTCACCGATGGCTCGCCAATACCTATCCCAACGAATGGGTAGAAGCCACAACGCCAGCCAATTATGGCGGAAATCGTGAGTACAAAGAGAATTCCAACGCTCCCGGAAACCTGGGATTCACCGGATCTGCCGGTGCCATTTATCCCGAAGACTATAACGAAGCCGGCAGTATGTGGGATCATATGTTTCGCCACAAAATCGAATATTATAATTTTGGTTTTGGAGTGATGTTCGAGCCCGGCGATTATCAGGATCATTACAAATATGGGGGAATCAAGCATATAGCCAATTATCCCATGCCCACACCCCTTTTTAGCAGAACATCCTATCAATATCCTACCTACAATATGTCCATCCCCGACCAATTCAGAGTTGATGTATTTAAACAGGAATTTGAAGAAAAATGGGGGAATGGAAAAGAGCCAATGCCCTCGATGCTTACCGTAATCCTGCCCAACGATCACGGCGCTGGCGAGAGACCCGAAGCCGGATATCCGTTCAAAGAGAGTTATATGGCTGATAATGACCTGGCTGTGGGTCGCATTGTGGAGTACTTATCGCATACCCCCTACTGGAAAAATATGATGATTGTAATTACCGAAGACGA
This sequence comes from Draconibacterium orientale, assembly GCA_020718205.1. Lineage (GTDB taxonomy): Bacteria > Bacteroidota > Bacteroidia > Bacteroidales > UBA12170 > UBA12170. The sequence goes on along the minus strand of DYSN01000042.1, from coordinate 26,502 downwards.
TGCTCAAAACGGAGTGGATCATGTGGATGCTCACCGAAGTATTCTTATGGTGATTTCGCCCTACGCTAAAAAAAATTATGTAAGCCCTGACCATTACAGCTTCGGAAGTATTTTCAAGACTTTCTGGAATGTGTTGGGAATCCCCTATCTGAATCAGTTTGATGCCACCTCCACTGACTTTGCCGACATGTTTACAGAAACCCCTGATTTTACCCCCTATCTGGCTGTTCCGGTGAACGCAAAAATATTCGACCCCCAAAAAGCTCTTGACCCATTCGACGAAAAATTTGACTGGGAACAGCTCAAACAAAGCCCCGGAATAGACCATGTGCCCGATATGATACGCGAGAGTAAAGAACAGGATGAATGGAGAAAATCTGAGTAATAACAAGACTTACAGCCTTTCCTGCAACCCCATAATCCGAAACTGATATTGCTATTCTCATTTTCCCCGCTATGAAGAAAAACTCCGGTAACAATCATCGATTAACTGATTGGTTGTCGAATAAAAATATGGTTACCCAGACCGTGTACATGAGCTTAATGGCATTTTTTACCTATGCCTGCATGTATGGTTTGCGAAAACCTTTTACCGCCGCCGAATTCGAAGGTCTGTCCTTTCTTGGTATCGATTTTAAAGCTTTAATCATTATTTCGCAGGTTCTGGGCTATGCCATTTCCAAGTTTATTGGCATCAAGGTGATTTCGGAGATGGGTCGATCAGCCCGGTTGAAAGCCGTGATTATTCTCACCGGAATGGCCGAATTATCGCTTTTGGGGTTTGGCCTGACACCTTATCCCTACAATTTCATCTTCTTGTTTTTCAATGGCTTGCCCTTGGGAATGATTTGGGGATTGGTTTTTGCCTATCTCGAAGGACGCCGTAACACCGAAATTCTGGGGACAGTATTAAGCATCAGTTTCATTGTTTCATCGGGCTTTGTGAAAAGTGTTGGAAAGATATTTATGACCAACTTTGGTTTATCCGAATTTCAAATGCCGTGGGTTACCGGACTCGTTTTTTATTTCCCGCTCATTGTTTTTATGTGGTTGCTCGATAAGTCGCCCAATCCAACAGCAGCCGATGTAAGTTCACGGGTAAAACGGGAGCCCATGAACGGAGCCCAGCGCCTTGCTCTTTTCAAAAAATTTGCCCCCGGAATAGTCTTATTAACAGGCGCCTATATCCTTCTCACCGTTTATCGCGACCTGCGCGACAGCTTTGCCGCCGAAATATGGAGCAGCATTGGATATGCCAACAACTCCATGATTTTTACCTGGAGTGAGTTGCCTATAGCCTTTGTGGTTCTCTCGGCCATGGCGGGTTTAATGCTGATAAAAAGCAATTTCAAAGCCCTTATGGTTAATCAATACTTCATTTTGACCGGGTTCCTTATTATTGGAGTCGGCACTTTGCTACTCGATGTTGGGCTCATCGATCCCCTGGCCTGGATGATTTTGCTGGGACTTGGAACCTATCTGGGCTATCTGCCTTTCAACAGTCTGCTCTTCGATCGTATGATTGCCGCATTTGGCACTGTGGCCAATGCGGGTTTTCTAATTTATGTTGCCGATTCTTTTGGATATCTGGGGAGTGTTGGAATTTTAATTTTCAAGAATTTCAGCAATAAGGAACTGAGCTGGTTCCGGTTTTTAACCCAATCATCCTTCGGTTTGGCCATTACCGGAAGCTTACTTATGATTGCTTCAATTGTCTATTTTCGCAATAAAAATCATGTAGAAAAATCCAGATTATCTGGTAAAAAGTACTAAACATTTAAATATCAATATAGTTATGAGTCTTGCAGATCCATTCAATTCAAAACAAGTTCTCTTTACACCCGGTCCGCTGACCACCGCCAGCGAGGTAAAAAAAGCAACACTCTTCGATTTGGGGTCAAGAGATTATACTTTCATTCAATTGGTTCAGGAAATCAGAAACGAGCTCCTGGAGCTGGCCCATGCTCAATCGCCCGAATACGAAACCATCATAGTTCAGGGAAGCGGAACCTTTGGCGTGGAATCAACCATTTCATCCGTTATTCCCGCCGATGGTGTTTTACTCAATATCATCAATGGGGCTTATGGCCGCAGAATAAGTCAGATGGCAGGCATTCACGGTATCGAACTTGTGGAAATCAGCTATCCCGAAAACAGTCTCTACGATCTTGCGGAGATTGAACAAGCCCTGCTCTCCCACCCCCAAATTACCCATATTTCGGTAATCCATGGAGAAACAACCACCGGTTTGCTCAATCCACTGGAGTCTTTGGGAGCGCTGGCCAAACAGTATAACAAAGTATTTATTGTAGATGCCATGAGCACTTTTGGCGCTTACCAAGTTGATGTAAAAACTCTGAATATCGGTTTTTTAGTGTCATCGTCCAATAAATGCATCGAAGGAATTCCCGGATTTAGCTTTGTTATTGCAAAAGCCGATGAACTGAAAAAGAGCAAGGGAAATGCCCGAACCCTGAGCCTTGACCTTTACGAGCAATGGCTTGGACTGCACAGCAACGGACAGTTTCGGTTTACGCCTCCGGTTCAGGTATTGTTGGGCTTCCGCGAAGCTCTTCGTTTGCTGCACGAAGAAGGTGGCATCGAAGCCCGGGGTGCCAGATATTCCGAAAACAATCTTCTTTTAATAGAAGGAATGATTAGATTAGGTTTTGAACCCTATTTGCCAAAATCAATCAGAAGTTATATCATCACCTCTTTTCTCTATCCCGGCCATCCGAACTTCTCCTTCGAAACATTTTACCAAAAACTTCACGAAAAAGGCTGCGTCATTTATCCCGGCAAACTGAGTCAGGTTGATTGTTTCAGAATTGGCAATATTGGGCAAATTTATTCCGACGATATTCACAATCTACTGATTTCCATTGAGAAAACACTGCTTGAAATGGACATCGATCTTATTAATCAATAAATATAATTTATCAGTTATGAATGAAATAAAAGAAAAAAGCTTCCGGGGACCCGTTAAAGCAATCATTTTTGATTGGGCTGGAACCACCGTCGATTTTGGCTGCATGGCTCCCACAGGTGTTTTTATAGAAGTATTCAGACAAAAAGGCATCGACATTACAGTGGCCGAAGCGCGTGGCCCCATGGGACTTCACAAGCGCGACCATATACGCATCATTGGAAGCTATCCCCGTGTGGCTCAATTGTGGGAAGAAAAATATGGACGTTCCATCAACGAGGATGATATCAACCAAATGTTCGAAAGCTTTATCCCTCTTCAAATGGAAGTGATAAAAAATCATGCAGAAATCGTTCCCGAACTACCTGCCGCACTTGAAATTGCGAAAATGAAAGGATTAAAAATAGGCTCCACCACCGGTTATAACAACGAAATGATGGAAATCCTAACCCGGGCTGCGGCTGAGCAAGGCTATATTCCAGATTCCTGGGTTTGTGCCACCGATGTTCCTGCGGGAAGGCCTGCTCCCTGGATGGCTTTTAAAAATGCCGAAAAACTGGGGGTTTATCCCATGCACAGCATCATTAAAATTGGCGATACCATTGCCGATATCGACGAAGGATTGAACGCGGGTATGTGGAGTGTGGGAGTTATTAAATCGAGCAACGAGATGGGTCTCACCTTAAACGAGTTACAGGCTTTAGACACCCACGAACTTCAGCAACGTACCATCGAAATCCGCCAAAAATATTTTGATGCAGGCGCCCATTTTGTTATTGACAATCTCAGCGAGCTTGAAGAACTCATAGACCAGATAAACGAGAAACTGGCTTTGGGCGAAGTACCCCGCTAAAAAATCTTACACAAAAAAAAGAGTGTTGGGAAAATATTCTGACACTCTTTTTTTTATGCCAATGGATAAGCTGAATTAAATCGACACAGCCAAAGTAAGGGTGGCACTGCGACCCATGGCATTCACGCCCGATCCATGGTAGCGGTAATCAGCATTTAATAAATTGTTGAGCGCCACATTCACCGAGAGAATTTTCCAGCTATAACCTGCATGGATATTGAAAACCACCCAACCCGGTGTTCCGCCTTCGGGGATGCGGTTATCGTCTTTATCGCCCGCTGCCAGGCGGTCTTGCTTGTTGGCAAAGAGGCTCTCTAAGCTCACCCTAAAATCATTTCTTCTGTACTCGGCCATCAGCCGGCCAAACAAAGGTGGAATACGTCGAACGGGCTCATTTTTAGTTAAATTCTGGCCATAGGTGTAGGTCAGACTCCCTTCGAGCAACCAGTTTTTGTGTAAACGGTATTCAAAATTGGTTTCAAGACCACGAATCAGGGCACTTTCCACATTCTCTTTCCGATAAACGGGATAACCTTCAATGCTATCGCCTTCTACCTTGCTGCGAACAATCAAATTATTCAGGTTATTTTGGTACAAATAGAGCTCACCAGTAAAACGGCTCAGCTGAAGTTTATAACCCACCTGATACTGAACCGATTTTTCCGGCTCCAGATTATAGTTGGGCACTTCGTATCTGAAATCCACAATCCCCAATGTTCCTAAATCGTCGATATTGGGGGCGCGGTAACCTGTGTTCACCGATACAAAAACATTGGAAGCCGGGCCAAGCTGTCGCATGATGGCTATATTTCCAACCAGAGCCGAAGGTGTGAGCTCTACATCGCCCAGATTTTCATCGGTCACCTGAATGGTGTTTCCGCTAAATCGCCCACCTGCTGTAATATTCCAGCGTTTCCAGTCATAACTGTGATTAGAAAAAAGAGCCCATGAAGCATACCGTGAACCATCGGGATACAAACCCCTGCCGTGGGTGGTAATTCCTGTAATTTCGTCTAAATCGCTCCGGCTGCTGTTCACCAAATCGCGGTAATATTCCACCCCGGAAACGGCATTCCATCCATGGCCAGCTTTGGATCCGGTGATGATATCGAGCGAAAATCCCAGAGTATTCACCTGGTCTTTTTCTTCGCGAAATTTGGTTGCCCCATTCTTTTTAAGCTTTCGCACCTCCATGCTGTATTGCGTGGACGCCGTAAAATGTGCCGATTTCCAGATTCCCTGGTTCAAACCCTGATTAATCTTCAGATAGCCCAGATTCCGGCTTTGTGGATCCATTTGGTTTATGGCGTAGTTCTCGAGACTAATTTTATGATAAACAGGAACTTCTGTTTGATGAACCTGTTGAAAAGCCGCCACAAGCTCCGTGGCTTTAAGGAATTTAACCTTAGCTTTTAAATCGAAATCGAGCTCCTTGTAACCCGTGGGGTCTTGTATGCCCGTGTTCTTCCCAGCAACCAAATCGCCAAATTTTCGGTAACTGATTCCACCGGTAAAAGCAAATTTTTTCGAGCCATAGGCCAGTCTAAAATGACCCGATTGCTCCATGCTTTGGGTAGTAACCCTGCCCAGCAGTTTCCCATGCCAGGTGCTGAGAGAATCGTAGTTTGCATCGGTAGTAAAAAGCTGAATGGTTCCACCGAGAGCATCGGAGCCATATTGCACTGAACCACTGCCATTGAGCACCTCCACCCTGTCAATTCCAAATACATCGATGGAGTTCAGATACTGATTGGGCCCATAGCGCATGGTGCTGTTGCTCATTCTTATTCCGTCGATGAGCATCAGGGTTTGGTTTCCGGTCAACCCCCTTAAAAATGGCGAACCACCGCCATGATTTGTCTTTTGCACAAATACACCGGGGAGAATGGTCAGTGCTTCGGGAGTTGAGCGAAGCTGATTCTGGCTGATGGTTGTTTGCTGAATCGTATAAACGGGCTGCGGAACCTTAAAATTGATATCGCGAAACCTGTTGGCTGTTATCACCAACTCGTTCAAATGCCCGTTGATGATCGTGTCGTTCTCTATCCCATGCGTGTCACCCGCAAAGCTTGGATTACTCAGATTCAACATGACTATAAATCCCCAGAATGCTACTGCATAGTTTTTCATATATGGCTTATAATTTTTTACAAAATTTGGGCAATCACTTTTTCTTTTTCATTTTGATTAAGTGGCAAATAATTTGGAATGCCAAAGTACCTCTTACAATATTAACCATTGATTAATAAAAAGACAAAAAAATAAGAATCAAAAAAAGCTTGTGGCGGATTTTGTTTGGATAATTGCCCGACACTATAGGCATTATAACCATAATTTTATTTTTCTGTAACATGAAGTTCAGATAAATGAAATAATTTCGTGGTTTAGTTCATAAGAAAACCACAGTTTGAAATATGCGTTTCATGTTTCATTAAAAAACAATGAATCAGCCATTTGGCCCTTGATTAAACCATTAAAAACTAATATATCATGATAAAAAAACAGTTTCTCTACGCAATTTTGGCTTCCGCCGTTCTTTTTTCATCGTGCGCCACCAAAAAACAAACAACCACCGACCCCGAAGAATATCACAGTCAGTTAATTATGTCGGTTGCATGGTTCCAAAATGCGCCCGAAGTTGCAGCTTTGTATCATCAGGGGTTTAATATAGCGCGTGAACGGGTTGACGAGATTTTAGAGAACAACAAGTTTGAAAAACCTTTGGCAGTGGTCACGGATATCGACGAAACCATCATCAACAACAGTCCTTTCGAGGCTTCGCTCATTGCAAAGGAAGAAAATCAGGCGGGATGGTATGCCTGGACAGCTCAGGCAACTGCTGCTGCATTACCGGGAGCTTTGGAGTTTGCCAAATATTTGGAAAGCAAGAATATAGCTATTTTTTACATTACCAACCGCGATGATAACGAAAGAGAAGGCACTCTGAAAAATCTGAAAATGCTGGGCTTTCCTTTGCCCGGTGAAAACCATTTGCTCACCAAATCCGACCTTTCCTATACCACCGGAAATACCAGTTCCAAAAAAGAGCGCCGCGAAAAAGTATCTGAAACACATGAGATTGTGTTATTGCTGGGCGATAATTTAAACGATTTCTCCGAGCTCTTCGAAGACAGAAAAGAAAACAACGGCAAAGCTGCTGTGGAGGCCAACAAAGCCCTTTTTGGACAGAAATTCATTGTTTTCCCCAATCCCATGTATGGCGCCTTCGAAAAACCGCTTTATAATTATGAGGAAGGGCTTACTGATGCCCAAAAAAGAGAACGCCTAAAAACTAAATTGAAAGCTGAGTAGGGCGTGTGGTGACGATTGCCAAAAGTACAACCTTATTGCGCCAGCTGTTTATCGGGATTTAATGTCTGTAAATCAAATGAATCTCAGAGAGTTCTTGTCCTATTTGACGTATTCCATTTAAAATTTTCTCCGTTTGTGTTTCGCTGGGTTTCTTATGTCCTTGTACATATTGTGATAAAAGTGCGGGGTTCATCCCGATTTTGGCGGCTAAAAATTTTGCATTCAACACTTTATAATATTGAAAAAACTGCTTAAAATCAACTTCAAATTTCAAATTTTCCTGCTCGATTTTGATATTATCTTCTTCAAAATTTAAGTGTGTAGCTTCTAAGGCATTATTCATTAATTCAGGAATTGTTCGCCCTGTAGTGTAAATAGGATAGTCTTCTGAGAATGCTGAAAAACCTGTGTCTGTTTTTTCCACAATCATCTTTATTTTTTTTCTTAATGTTTTCATATCCAACCACTTATTAATCAATCAATTTAATACCTGCGTCATTTAAAATCTTTATCTCTAACCCTTTACCCATTTCCTGACTCCCATGGTTAGGAAAAATAATTGTGCCCTGCTTTATATTGCCTAAATTCAAGTAATAAATGCAATTTTTGCATAATAGATACAATATCAAATGAATGCAGAAATAAATCAGTTTGAATTACAACCTTACCCGGCTAAGTTTTCTAACCTGATTGGCAGTTGATGCCGGAGAAAATATAAATATAGTTATTAATCACTGGCTTTGGAAGATTTACCAGACCCGGGTTTCTGATATTTGACTTGATTCTCCATCACCCTGAACTCCACCATTTGCGCAATTAACTCATAGGGAATGGGTTCTGTCAATAAAAACTGCACCGAGCCCTTGCCATGTTTATACACACTAAGTTCTTTTGAAAACTGTTCGTGACCCGAGGGTGTGGCATAAAATCCTATATGTGTTTTAAAGGCTCCAAAATAAACCAGGGGCCTGCCAAATGTTTTAAATGAAGGCATTCCGTAATTCAATCCTTCTTCTGAGTCAGAAGCCATGGTTTTAACAATTTCGTATATATTGAGCAAAATTTGTTTCACTTCTGTGGGAGAAGAATCAATGTATTCGGAAATTGAATTCATTGGGCTAAAAATTAAATATTTAAAACTGTCGGTTCTTCTGCAGTTCAATGGATTTAGGGTGATATGGCACTAAAAAAAAGCTGCATCAACTTGTAATGCAGCTTCTAATTCTCATTTTTTCAATGTCATGGACTGGCAACTACTCTTACTCCAACTCCATAAATATAACCAATACTAAAATCATTCTGGTTCACACTTCCCACAGCATTTACAGTAGTAGAATGTAGCGAATCCATCATTAAATTAACATTGTTAAACCCTGGAAGTGAAGAATCTACATGAAATATAGTTCCAACGGTAATGGGCGAATTGGCTGGTGTAGAAAAAGAAAAACTGCTTCCATTTTCATTGTCGGTAATGGTGAAAGTGCTGTTCTCCAAAATAAGATTATTGCTCGAAACACTGGTAACCAAAATGGTAATTGATTCCACATCAATGGTATCAATGGAAGTTAAATAGTCGGCCAGGTCTCCGTTGGTGGCAGGGTCTAAAACGGCGGATTCATTATATCCATACCCATCAGAACCAAATTTTCCTGTGGATGGAACCGCTGTAATGGGAGCTTCAAGCTTGGCATGAATGGTAACTTCAACAGAATTATCCAATTCATCTGCCAATTTCTCGCATCCGGTAAACATAACAGACGATGCGCAAATTGCTAAAACAAACAGTAACGATAATTTTTTCATAGGCTTTAAATAAATAGATTAATTTTAATTTACTGAGCACGAAGTTAGTACAAATTGATTCAACTACTACTATTTAACAAAAAAATAGTCTACTCCCTATTTTTCGAATCAATCCATATAGTCACAGGCCCATCGTTAATAAGCGCCACTTTCATATCGGCACCAAAAACGCCTGTTGCCGGACTTTTTCCCAATTTCTCTTCTATATTTCTGATCAAAAACTCATAAAGTGGAATGGCTTTTTCGGGTCGCGCAGCTTTTATATACGATGGTCTCGCTCCTTTTTTAGTGCTCGCATGCAAAGTAAACTGGCTGATGAGCATTATTTGTGCATCCACATCGGTTACCGATAAATTCATAACGCCGATTTCGTCGTCGAAAATTCTCAGCTTCAGCAGTTTTTCGGTAAGCCAGTCCACATCGGTTTCATCATCGTCGTTTTCTATTCCCACCAAAACCAGCAATCCCTTTGCAATTTCAGAATGCAGTTGAGCATTGATGGTTACAGATGCCTGTAGAACGCGTTGTATTAGTATCCTCATAACTTTAAATTAGAAAAAAAGCCCGAAAATGATGGTAACAAATTCAGGCTCTGTTGTTTCAATATATCTATTTTACCAGGAGAAGAGCGGGAACGAAGTCATGAGCTCGTTCACTTCTTTTCTCACTTTGTCAATCACAGCTGTATTTTCGATGTCCGAAATCACCTGGTCAATCAAGTCAACAATCACAGGCATATATTCTTCTTTGAGTCCGCGGGTGGTTACAGCGGGTGTTCCTACTCTTAAACCGGAAGTTTGGAAAGGTGAGCGGCTATCGAAAGGCACCATGTTCTTATTCACAGTAATATCGGCCAAAACAAGGGTATTTTCAACCACTTTTCCGGTGATATTGGGGAATTTGCTTCTCAAATCAATCAGCATCAAATGGTTATCTGTTCCGCCGGAAATTACATGATATCCTCTGTCGATAAACGCTTTGGCCATGGCTTGTGCATTTTTCTGAACCTGAAGCATATAGTTCATGTAGTTATCGGTTAAAGCCTCGCCATAGGCCACGGCTTTGGCAGCGATGACATGCTCCAGCGGACCGCCCTGTATGCCGGGAAATACTGCGGAATTGAGCAAAGCAGACATCATTTTGATTTCGCCTTTGGGGGTTGCATATCCCCAGGGATTTTCAAAATCCTCGCCCATTAGAATCATTCCGCCACGGGGTCCACGGAGTGTTTTGTGGGTAGTGGTGGTGATGATATGGCAATGTGGAACGGGATCGTTGAGCAATCCCTTGGCTATTAATCCGCTGGGATGCGAAATGTCGGCCATAAGAATGGCTCCAACCTCGTCGGCTATATCTCTCATTCGCTCGTAATCCCAATCACGACTATAAGCCGAAGCACCTGCAATGATGAGCTTTGGCTTGGTTTCCATTGCTTTGGCTTCCATTTTGTCATAATCAATCATTCCGGTTTCTTTTTCTACTTCGTAGGAAACTGCTTTATAAAGAATTCCGCTGCTGTTCACCGGACTTCCGTGCGAAAGATGTCCGCCATGTGAAAGGTCTAAACCCATGAAAGTATCGCCGGGTTGCAGACAAGTGAGCATTACCGCCATATTAGCCTGAGCTCCGGAGTGTGGCTGCACATTTACAAAATCGGCTGCAAACAATTCTTTGGCACGGTCAATGGCCAATTGCTCGGTTTGGTCAACCACTTCGCAACCTCCATAATATCTTTTTCCGGGGTAACCCTCAGCATATTTATTGGTTAAAACAGAACCCATAGCCTGCATCACTTCGTCGCTCACGAAATTTTCCGATGCAATGAGCTCAATACCATGAGTCTGACGTTGTCTCTCTTTGGCAATTAAATCGAAAATCTGCTTATCTCTTATCATGTCTTTAGTTTTTTTATTTGCTGTTTTTCATGGGGTTGCACCGATATCTGCCTCCCAAAAATCGTCATTTTATTCAGTTGCAAAAGTATATATTTGGGCTTTTATCTCAAGTCTTTTTGTGAGGCAAATCTTGTAAATCAGTAATTTGCCTACCATGACCCGTCTGCTTTATAACACAAAAAATACTCCACTCTGCTGGCTTTTCTTTCCATACAAACTCTCGTAAATCACCACGTAAACGTAAGCACCCGTCATCACATACGCTCCCTGATATTTTCCATCCCAACCAAGTGTGGGTTGATGAGTCTCGAAAATCACCATTCCCCATTTGTTTAAAATCTGAAAACTGTAATTATTCGACGAAATGCCCGTGGTGATGGGTTTGTAAATTCTGCTAACTCCGCCCTGTGGCCGAAAAGCCGTGGGAATAAAAACATTGGTGACTTTGGCCAGATAATTTGTGTTCGATCGACTGCTATCGGCCTCAAAAATCTGGTTATTGAGATATCCAACTGCTTCTACAAAATACCCGAGCTTTGCTGTTGCAGGCACAGAACTGCTATAATTATCCACAAATCTCAATTCCGATTCGGGGTTTACCTCACCAATAGGGAAAGGATAGATTAACGTATCTATAACCCTGTAAATCTGATAACTAAGCAAAGAATCCATAGTTTGATAGGGCGTCCATTCTACCAATGCTTCGCCATCGGCAAAGGATTCTACCTGTGAGTATATGGTTGCTGCAATATTGCTCGGCTCACCCATATTGAAACAACTGTCGAATGGATAGATTTTATAGAATTGGGGCGATTGGTAATAATAGCTTTTGATGTCGATGAAAGACTGAACGGTATCATTGTTCCCCTGAATGGTGTCGATAAAGCTAAAGGAGCTATTATCGCCACTGCGTGCGATGGCATATTGGGGAATAAAGCCAATGGAATCGACTTGCCATTTTAAATGCACTTCTCCATCGATAACAGATGCCCGTCGCAGCCAGCAATACTCCGAAACCAGAGGCTTCCGACCCCTGATTGACTTAATGCATGAAGTAGATTTAATGGTATTGTCGGCATTGAAAGCTTCGATATAAAAATCGTAGAGAACATCGCGCTCAAAACCTTGTAGTACTGCTGAAACATCTGTTCCTGAAACCTGGGCCACCACTTCGAATGGCTCCGACTTGCGGCGCTGATATATCCGCACCCCCGCCACTGGCACATTATACCAGCTCCATAAACTATCCCAGGTTACCAAACATTCGTCGTTGCAAATATTATACAGGGGATGGTGCATATTCACGGTGCGGATATGATAGGCCTGATTGGAATAGTTGCTGCTGTTTCCACACATATCTTGTGCGGTTATAGCCAATGTAACCACTGTATCGCAGACAATTTCGGAATTAATTGTTGTGCTCAAATTAAGATAGCCATTCACTTCAATGGCGGGAAAAGATGTGCTTCCACCATCCTGGTTGATAATCCAAATCTGATATTTGGCAATATCATCGCTTTCTGCCGAAGGCAATAGCCAGCTAAGCCTTATATTCCCCGTTGCCGTGTCGATGGTGGCATTGCGAGGAACAATGTTCTCTGGCTGTGTGATATCGGCAAAGGTACCGCCTCTCACATTGCTGATAAACTCGCAGGTTTCCATGGGCACTCTGATTTGATAGTTCAGATTGGCCTGACATCCTTCTAAGGTATCTATATAGCTCGTTTGATTGGTGAAACTATGAATGACGAAAAAAGTATTCTCTTCATTGATCCAGATTTGATAATCGTAGGCCACCGGAACCCCCACATCGTTCCACGAAAGGCTCACCAGCCCATTGTTCAAACTATTAACAGTCAGCAGAATGGTACGAACCTTAGCCGATTCGCCGGTAAGTTGATTGTTATCGAACGACTCTATATAATAGGCAAAACTGGCCGAGGCAGCATTCACAGTATTATCGAGATAGGTTGTAAGGATTCCGCTAGTGGTGGTGAAAATGAGAGAATAGGTTCCGTTGAGCTGATTGGCTCTGTAAATTTTAAAAAAATCTGTCCCGGATGGGCCGCTAAACCTAAGGCTCACAGCGCCATCGTTCTCGCGAACCGTTAAACACTCAATGCGGGTGGATTGGGCAAACAAACTTAACGAAACCAGCGTGAAAATTATTATAAAATACTGCCTCATAGCCTGATGGAAAATTTTTGGATTCGGGTGTAAATATAAAACAAAATATTGATTGGTTTATTGTTGACCGTTATAGCAAAATCTATCGGAAAGTTGCTATTTACTGTGGGTTTCAACCTTTTCTATTTGCACATTTTTGGCCGAATCAACAGCCGGGGAATCGGCTTTTCGTTCCAGCAGAAGCTCTTCGTTTTTCGCCTTTAGCTCACTAAGTCTGGTAATTACATCGGCATAAAGGAGTTGTAGCTGTTCCAAATCTTTTTTATAATACATCAGACAGTTCTCAAAATCGGCAGGCATCACCTCATTCTTCGAAAATACTTTTTGGTAATAAAAGAGGGTGCTGTCTTTGGTCTTGTGACCAGCTTTGCGCAATTCGTCGATGTGAGCTTCCACTATCTGCATTTCGGCCATGAGAATCACCATTTTTTCGCGGGGAATAATCTTTCCACTATCCCCCTGGGTTTTTTCCTCATTTTGCTTACACGACACAAGTGCCATGAGCATTATAAACCAGATAAATGCAGCCTTCATCATAGTATTAGTAAGTGTAAATGAGCCATTTCGAAAAAGAACCATCCCTTAATTTCCCACATCCGACAGGAATTTGATGCGCATGAGTCGCACTTCCATTTCGTTGAATTCCTCTTCACCCAACTCATCCAATGCTTCTTCCACACTGTCCGATTCGGCTTCCTGAAAATAATCGAGAATTTCTTCCTGATGATACTCGTCCACCATCTCGTCGATATAATAGCTTAAATCGAGCTTGGTACCTGACAAAACAATGCGCTCAATCTCGGTAATCATCTCTGCAACATCCATTTGCTTGGCTTTGGCAATGTCTTCGAGCGAAAGTTTTCTGTCGATGCTTCGAATGATATAGACCTTAAGTCCCGATTTATTCACCACCGATTTTACCACCATATCCATGGGACGGGTTATGTCGTTTTCTTTTACATAACGCGCAATGAGCTGTATGAATGGTTCGCCATATTTGGCGGCTTTTCCGGCTCCAACTCCCGAAATATTGGTGAGTTCCTCCAGTGTGATTGGATATTGAATGGTCATGTCCTGCAACGAAGGATCCTGGAAAATAACAAAAGGAGGAAGGTTTTCCTTCTTGGAAATTTTTCGGCGAAGGTCTTTCAGTAAATTGAAGAGGGTGGCATCGAGAGCGCCCGACTTGGCATTGGTGCCAATGGCAATGGTTTCTTCGTCCATCTCTTCGTAGTCGTGATCGCGGGTAATTTTAAAGCTATAAGGATTTTCGAGAAAATCGTAGCCTCTTTTAGTTACCTTGAGCAAACCATAGTTCTCAATATCTTTAGTTACCAGATTATGGATCAGAATCTGACGCAAAACGGCATTCCAATGCTTGGCATCTTTATCAGAGCCAATTCCAAAATTCTCTAACTTATCGTGTTTGGCCGCTTTGATGTCGGCATTTTTATCGCCAATGAGGAATTTTACAATATAATCGCGCTTAAAGAGCTGTTTTACAGCAATAATAGCATCGATGGCATTTATCACATCTTCCTGTCCTTCGAATTGTTCTTTGGGATTTAGACAGTTATCGCAGGCTCCACAATTGTCTTGCGTATACTCCTCGCCAAAATAGTGAAGCAACTGACGATGTCTGCAAACCGACGATTCGGCATACGAAACCGTTTCCTGAAGCAGTTGCTTGGCAATTTCCTGTTCGGCAACCGGTTTGTTCTTCATAAATTTCTCGAGCTTCTCTATGTCTTCGTAGCTGTAGAAAACAATGCAATTGCCTTCGCCATCGTCGCGTCCGGCACGCCCTGTCTCCTGATAATATCCTTCTATACTTTTGGGTATGTCGTGGTGAATCACATAGCGAATATCGGGCTTGTCGATTCCCATACCAAAGGCAATGGTGGCCACAATAACATCGGCTTCTTCCATAAGAAACATATCCTGATTGCGGCGGCGGGTATTGGCATCTAAACCAGCGTGATAAGGCAATGCTTTGATTCCGTTCACCTGAAGGGTTTCGGCAATTTCTTCCACTTTTTTGCGGCTCAGGCAGTAAACAATCCCCGATTTCCCGGGTTGCCCCTTGATGTAACGGATAATGTCTTTGTTAACGTCCTTGGTTTTTGGCCTTACCTCGTAATAGAGATTGGGCCGGTCGAACGACGATTTGTATATCTTGGCATCTTCAATATTCAGGTTTCTGAGAATGTCCTGCTCCACTTTGGGTGTGGCGGTGGCAGTGAGGGCAATAATGGGCACATCGTGGCCAATGGACTGTATGATGGGTTTCAGTCGGCGATATTCGGGACGGAAATCGTGACCCCACTCCGAAATACAGTGCGCCTCGTCGATGGCATAAAACGAAATTTTAATATTCTTCAGAAACTCGGCATTCTCTTCCTTGGTAAGCGACTCGGGTGCCACATATAGAAGTTTGGTTTTTCCACTTACCAAATCCTCTTTCACTTCAGTAATTTCGCCTTTCGACAAGCTGGAATTTAAAACATGGGCAATTCCTTTGTCGGCACCATAATTTCGAATCACATCCACCTGATTTTTCATCAGAGCAATCAGGGGCGAAACTATAATTGCTGTACCCTCATTGGTGAGAGCCGGCAACTGATAGCACATAGATTTTCCGCCTCCGGTGGGCATAATAACAAAAGTATTGTGACCTGCCAACACGCTTTCGATGATTTCCTCCTGATTACCTTTGAAACTGGTAAAACCAAATATCTTTTTTAGGAGTATTCTTAATGATGTATTTTCTGCTGTTTCTATCATCATAATTTTATTCTATCCTTCTCTTCAATACAACTTCAACAAAAAAGGTCTCAAAAAGACCATATTTCACTCTAAACAAATTTAGACAAAAAATTTTCTAAAAGCAACGAAACTTTTAATTTGGAAATGCCCCCATTTTTATAAAGGAGTGCGAAAGTAATAATAATTTTTGACTTACAAGTAAGTGAATTTACTGAAATTAAACATTATGCAATCATTTTATGATTTATTCACAAATACCACCCAACCATCTTTTTAGTCCAAAACAAGTGTTGCATTTCATCTCATTGTCACTCTTCAACCCAACGTTAATAATGGTTGACAGGCATTTTTCTGATAAATTAAACCGGAATATTCACAGTCGATTGCCTTTTGTCAATTCCCCATCCACAGCATTGAATTTTTTCCGGCTTTATCCTATTTTTTCGATTAACATTGGAAACTGCATGGATTTCTGCACTAGTATTTAACATGAGGAAACCAATAATTTAATACCTTTGGGGAAACTTTCTGCTTAACCGCGACAGAAAATCGGTTTGCAGAAGCCCAAACCTATTAAAATAATCTCTGGATTTGATTTTAAAATTGTATCCAGAACAATAAACAGATACAACTATCAAAAAAAAATATCATGAAAAAATATCTTTTTTCCGCATTCTTTGCTGCTTTTTTTCTTTCAGTCAGCGCTCAACTACCCGAAACCTTCGATTTGCGCGATGTGGATGGGGTGAATTATGTTACCAGCGTAAAAAGCCAGAATGGAGGAACATGCTGGACCCACGGAAGTATGGCTTCGATGGAAGGAAACCTACTCATGAATGGCAACTGGGAAGCTCAGGGCGAATCGGGCGAACCCAACCTGGCCGAATATCATCTCGATTGGTGGAATGGCTATAACCAGTATTTTAACCAGGATTTGGAAGAGCCCTACAACAATGGTCAGGGACTGGAAGTTCATATGGGTGGCGATTACCGCGTTACCACAGCCTACATGTCGCGACTCGAAGGCGCTGTGCGCGATGTGGACGGACAGAGTTATAACAGCGCACCACTCCATTTTTCCCCCGATTTTCATATTTATTATCCCAAAAGAGTGGAATGGTATAATGCCGGACAAGACTTATCGAATATAGACCTTATCAAGGAAAAAATTATGGAACAAGGCGTTATGGCAACCTGCATGTGCTACTCCAATAGCTTCATCAGCGGAACCAACCATTATCAGCCACCCTTTGACAATCAGGACCCCAACCACTCGGTCTCGATTATTGGATGGGACGATAACCACGCAACTCAGGCTCCTGACCCGGGTGCCTGGCTGGTAAAAAATAGCTGGGGGACAGGCTGGGGCAATGCCGGATATTTCTGGATTTCGTATTTCGACAAACATGCCTGCAAAAACCCCGAAATGGGAGCCATATCTTTTATCGAAGTTGATTTATTGCACTACGATACCGCCTATTACCACGATTATCATGGCTGGCGCGATACCCTTACTGCCAGCGAAGCCTTTAATGCCTTCACTGCTCAGGTGAAGGAAGACATTGTGGCGGTTAGCTTTTTTACCGCCGAAAACAATGTGGATTTTGTGGTGAAAATTTTTGGGGAATTTACTGATGGTCAACTGAATAACGAGCTGTTGAGCGATACAGGTTTTATTGAGTTTTCCGGTCTCCACACCATCGATCTTTCCGAAACAGTTTCCTTCTTCGAAGGTCAGTCATTCTATGTTTATCTGCATCTAAGTGCAGGAGGGCATCCCTATGACAGAACATCTGATGTACCTGTTTTGCTGGGAGCATCGTCCAGAACCATAGTTCCAAGCACAGCATCGGAGCAGCAAAGTTTCTATAAAGAAAACGACCAATGGCTCGATTTCTATAACTACAACGACCCCAGCGGTTTCCTGAATACAGGAAATTTCTGTATCAAAGCTTTGGCCAATCACAACCCCACTTTGGGATTCGAGTCTCCAACCCTGAAAGCCGGCGGATTCGATAAAGTGATGCCTTGCCCTGTTGTTGATTTCGGTCAGGTTGATTATCAGATTTCAGAAGCCGGGAAAGTCACGGTGGCTGTTTATTCCGCTCAAGGTCAGCTAATTCAAACCATCGACGATGGGTACCAATCTCAAGACTCCCAATCGGTTCAGTGGAATTGCCAACACTTGCCGGCGGGCGTTTATATGCTCATTCTATCTGTTAACGGGCAACCTGTGGATCAGATAAAAGTGGTGAAATTATAATTGAATGCGCCTTAGCTGCTGTTGGTGGTTTCTAATGAAACAGGCACTTAGTATTACGAACCTACAAATCTCCTATTTTAAGAGAGATGATAATAACAACTATATATGATTAAATGTTATTTCATCTAATACTACACACCGGCTTGACAAGGTATATGCATGAGTTTTTTAAAATAAATAGATAATAATAAAGTGAATACATATACCAACGTAAAAAATGAACTAAAGTTTAGGGCTAAATCTATTTTTCCGGTGACGGGAAATTTTATTAATTTTACAATATGCAAAAGTTTCTTTTAATCGTTCTATTACTGTTCCACAACATAGTTTGGAGTCAAAAGTTAACGGAATCCATACTCAATGATGAAAAGAAGGTGTTGCAACTTATAGCAACTTCCAAAAAATTTTCCCCAATTCATTTTGATTCTGCTCGTGTGAATGCTGAAAAAGCCATCCTTTTATCGGCGAAATTTAACAATGAACATTTATTGGCTGACAGTTATACTGCCAAAGGTTTGGCATTCGATTATCAATCTAATTTAGATTCAACACTGTATTGGTACGAGAAAGCATTAAGCATAAGATTGCAGCAAAACAACAAGCCGGAGTTGATTAAATTGTATAACAATTACGGAGTTTCCTATTTTTATCAAGGGATGTATGATAGAGCATTGGTGTATTATATTGAGAGTTTAAAACAAAGTGAGACCTTAAAGGATTCCATAGGTATTGCCAGGAGTTTCAATAATATGGGGTTGATTTATGATAAAAAAGGGGATTGGAGTAAGGCCACAGCATATTTTGAAAAATCACTATATATCAAACGATTGTTAAATGATGATGCGGGATTGATATTCCCACTTACCAACTTGTCAAATATAGCTTTTCTGCAAAAAGACTACAGCAGTGCAGAACGATATATGCTCACCAACTTGCAAGTTTCTGAAAAAATTAATGACAGTATGCAAATTGGGATCAGTTACGGCTTGCTATCGATCTTATATGCTATTCAGGGAAATTTGTTTTTATCCGAAAAAAAAATTGCAGAGTGCGAAAAGTTTTTACCCTATGTTATTGACGAATTTGAATTATCATTACTTTTTTACAATCTTGGAGAAAGTTCACTTTTAGTGAACCTACAGGGTAAAAGTGAAAAATATTTAAAGAAATCTTTAGAAATCAGCAAGAAAATAAAGCAATCGGATTTGGTGCTCAAAGTGTATAAATCACTGCAAGAATTGTATAAAAAACAAGGGAAATTAAATGAATCTATCCATTTTTATGATTTATATACAGTATTGAATGACAGTATTTTTAATATTAATCAAGGTGTGGAAATTGCTAAAATTGAACAACAATTTCAAATGGAAAAAAAGGAAAGTGAAATTGAATTTCTTAATACGAATATGGAAAAAACCAATGCCCAAAAACGTAATTGGATTTTTGGTTTTGCCTTTCTGGGAATTTTAGGTATCATTGTAACCTGGTTTTTAATTCTCAACAATCGCAAATCGAATGAGTTAGAAATGAGAAACGCTCAAATTCAAACTGCATTAGCTGAAAACAAAACCTTGATGAAAGAGATGAATCATCGCATCAAAAATAATTTGCAGATGATTTCATCCATGTTACATTTACAAACGTATTATTCCACCATACCGGAAATTACCAATACACTACAGGAAACCGCTTCGCGCATACAAAGTATTTCGTTGATTCATCAAAAACTGTATACAAAAGACAGTGTACAACAAATTCAAATTCAACCTTACATCAAAGAAATAACGGAATATAATATTCATAATTTTGGCAATAAAAAAATTATTCATGTCGATATTGATTCTGACGATTTCACAGTAGATGTTGAAAAAGGTCAATCCATCGGTTTAATTATTAATGAATTGATTTTGAATGCACTAAAACATGCAAAACCTTTGAAAGACCTTTTGAGAATTAAAATTGTTTTAAAAAATGGATTTGACAGAAAAATATTAAGAGTGGAAGATAATGGTATAGTTGAAACCAAAAACACTGTTGACCTTTCCAATTCTTATGGAATGCAACTCATTCAATCATTTGTTGAAAAATTAGATGGAAAAATGGAGATTAATCGAGAATACGGATGGAAAGTAACTATTAAATGGTAAGCAAAATGCAAGAGGACATTCAAAAAAACATTCTCATCGTTGAAGATGAACCATTGATTGCCAATCATATAGCATTGGTTTTGACGAATGCCGATTATATTATTTCTAATAAAGTAAGAAGTGCCTCAGAAGCCATTCAGGTTTTGCAATCTCAAAAACCGGACTTGATTGTGTTGGATGTTACCATCAAAGGGGATACCGACGGAGTGGAATTGGCGCACATCATCAATGAAAAATATCACATTCCATTTATTTACCTTACTTCCCATTTTGATGAATCAACGGTAAATAGGTTAAAAAAAACACAACCTGCGGGTTTTTTGCTCAAACCATTTAATGAAAAAGAACTTTTGACCCAAATCAGCATTGCATTGTATCAAAAAGTGAAAATACCGGCCCCTTCAAGCATCGAAAAAGACCATATTTTTGTAAAGTACAATAATCAATGGATCAAAATTCCATTTTATAATATTTGTTTTGTCAAAGCGGATGATAATTATACGATACTGCATACTCCTGAAAAAAACTATTTAGTTTCCTATACCTTAAAAAAAATAGAAGAAAATTTGCCAACCAATCAGTTTGTTAGAATTCACAAATCATTTATAATCAACATTCAACGAGTCGACAGCATCACAGATCGCAGTATAATTATCAAACAACATCAAATTCCTATCGGGAGAATTTATTATGATGAATTGATGATTAAAATACATAAAATGTAGGGTTTTGTTTATATTTATTTCACTCCTATTTCATTCCTATTTCTTGCAGACCTGCCTTGTTTGCTATGCTGGTCTGTGCAAAAAGCATTCAGACTGTTAAAAAGTAAAATTGAGTTTAAAAAATTCCAACGTTTACCCCATTTTTTTTGTAGTTCACCCAAAACCCATTTTTATTTTCCCATAAATAAAAGACTTTTGCGATGATATTAACTTTAAACTCATTTCAAAAATGAAAAAATTATTATTATTAGTTGCGCTATCTTTGGGTTTACAACAATTGTTTTCACAGCAAAAAGACATTCCCTTGTCAACATTGCCTTCTGATGTAAAAGATGTTCTCAATGAGTATTTGAATATCCTTATCACATCCCAGGATTTAGACGAAGCAGCCGAGAGATTTTTAACCATAGCCGGTGGTGGATTAGTGAATCCTGACGGAACGAGTTTGCGCAGCAGTGTAAAACCGTTTTCGTTAAAAAAAGACTTTGAAAACGTACATTTTTATAAAGTACCGGCTAAAATAGAACGCATTGCCAAAACAAAAACCGGTCAAGCCGGATTTGGCGAAAGTGCTATTGCAGGAGATTGGTACAAAATATATATTGCCAAAGCCAACGGCGGACAATCAGCTCCTGTTCATATTGTGCTTCCTAAAAATCATCCTACCATTAAAACCCCAAAAGTCATTCAGATAGGTAGTTTTTAAAGTTTATATATTAGATAGGAAACCGAAGCAATAAAAAGTAGAAGGAGCAAGTTTCGCCTAATTACAATTGGTTAAACGACAGCCGAGACTACTTTCTACCGGTTTTCTACCATCTTGCTCAAAATAATAACAATAATGACGATGAAAGCCAATATTTATACCATTATTATCACATTAAGTGTAATTGTTTCAAGTTGCAACAACGCACAAAACCAATCTCTGGAAGAACGCATCAAAGGCGATTGGGTAGTAACCGAAGCGGAAGGTGAGCTCAAAGAACTCAATTTAGGAACCCGCTATACATTTGACGGAACATATCTAACAACATCCAAAGATGATTATGAAATAAAAGGCACTTATACCATCAAACCCGATACGCTTGATTGGAAATTGGAATATATGGAGATGAATTATCCTTATCATTTTGAAGGAAATAAATTAATCATTGAACCCTTAGGAAGCGGTCAAAAACTAGTCCTTGAAAAATGAGCTGCGTGATAATGGCGAATTTAATTTGCAATTTTAAATTTACGATTATTAATAATCTACAACCTTATAACTTAATATTTTAGCAACCCCATGCGCCATGAAAAAATTAGCACTCTTAGCATTATTGATTTCCCTATCCTATTCTTGCAAAAACAACTCACAATCTGATGCACCGACATCAAATTATAATCAAAATAATTCATCCGAAAACACAAAAGAAATGAACACAGCTATTAAATTTCACATCGAATCAGCTGCCAAAGACATCAGGACAGCCATAGTAAATGCTACTGCCGACAATGTGTCGCTTTACAAGGATCACGTTTTGTATAACTCCTTATCCATTCAAAACGCAATCAAATTTTGCAACGAACAAAATGAAGATGAATTGGGTGAAAAACTCAAAGTACTCCATACTCGTTTGATGCAAGTTTTTGCAGATGAAGTTTCAAATCAACAAAAGTTAGACGAAATCAATGCAGTATGCGATGAATTAAATGCTTTGCTTAAATAATAAAACACATAAAAATGAGAAAAACAACTTTATTAATTATTTCTATTATTATGCTACAATCTGTATTAGCTCAACCATCGAAAGAAACGATGGATGCCAAAGTAAAAAACGAATTTGATGCCGATCTAATTTCACACCAACTCATAGGCCCGGGTGGTATAGACCGCGAATTTGAAAACGGTGTTTGGGTCGATTATTTCACCCAACCTTTTGAAGTGGTTCAAAAGTCGGAATACCCTGAATATCCTGTACGCTATAAAGCAAGTGTCAGATATATTAACAGAGGTAGTGCTTGGTTGTTTCATCAATTTACAGTGGGGTCATCAAGTTATCTCAACGTGCCACCACCTGATAAAAATGAAGCACTCAAACTGTTAAATGCAGATATTGAAAAATGGATTGGTGCCGATTGGGGCTATGCCGTTGGAGCTATCGAAAGTATTCAATTTCCCGCTGATCCTGATTGGTATAACAAAACACCCAAAGAGGTGGCTTTTTATATCTCAGCCGTTTTTTCGGCAAAAATATCTAACACCCAATTAGAAAAAGCAGAACATCTATACAGAATTACCTTGAAACGAGATAATTTGAAAAGTCCTTGGAAATTACTTTGGGGAAACGAACAAACCGACAAGAAAAAGTCCCTTGCCAAAACTACACATTCGCCCGAAGAAATAAAACAAATGAAAACGATGAAGCAAGCGGTGGAAGAAAATACAGCTCAAAATTTTGTAGATGCTCTGCCCACTGTTGCTGATGCGCCTGTATTTCAATCGGATAAACAATTGTTCTACTATTTAAACGAGAAAATTTTAACTTCAACACCACAAGAAATTGAAGCCCATTTGATGAAAATAGTGGACCAATCGTGCTATGAAGACGGCAGTACGGTATTTTTTAAACCTTATCACGCCGAATGGATCAACAATTTGGTTGCCAATGCAGATAAATACAAAAAAGCATTTTGCCCTTATCCCGGTGTAAAAGCGGAACAATATGGCCAAATTGAATTTCTAAATCGTACCTTAACCAACTATGTTACCATGACCGGAAAACCCGTTGACGGCACTTGGAAAATAGTGGATTTTAGGTTTTCTCCCCCAAGCGATGTCATGTTGCACCAAATGGAAGGCAATGACACCAATTGCCAACCCAAACCCGATTTAACTGTCAAGGAGGTAATTCGTTATAAGGTTGGCGATAAAGTTACTGTGCAATTTTCGAACGGTACTCGCCCTTGCACCATTGACAAAACAGACCCCAATATGGAAACACGCTACTCTGTTAAAATTGATGGCGACACCAGCGGTAGAGCTTACTGGATTGAAGATACTTTTATCAGTAAACGATGAAATAAAGTTGAAAGTTGAGAGTAAAAGGTTGAAAGTTACAAGTCGAATCGGGTTTAAAGTAGAAAATAAGAGCTTATAATACACAATATTAAATACTTAAGTAACTCATATTCCTTATTTTATAATTTCAATGGACTAATTCCTAATACTCAGCTTTGTAAGAAATATTTTTTATCAAGACCATGTAAGCACTGCTGCGATGGGGTTAATTGCTTAATCATTAATTCAAAATTAAAATGCGTTTCTACTATTTATTCATATTATTAGCGTTACATATAAGTACTTATTCGCAAACACCAACTCAAATCGACAGTTTGGGTTATAAGTTTAGTATAAACTTACCCGAAGGTTCTGCATTTAATTTTTCGGATACGTATTATCAGGAAGAAGTTAAAGATTTTGTTTATAAAACGAATTTTCAAATTATTCTAAAATTGGATGATCATTACATTTATGTTACAATACAAAAGGTAGATAATTTTGATAAAGAACGAGCCAAAAAAGGATGGCTAAAAGATTCTATCACCAAAATAGCAGAAGAAACAGGGCATAGTTTGATTATATATACCAATGAAAACAAAAATGAAGAATATCATATTCTTTATCATAAAGTCTTGAGTGAAGGGGCTTACACATTTAGCGTTTTTTATCAGTCACTTACATTCCAGGAAGTAAAAAAAGTAACACAAATATTGGACACTGCAAAATAGTAAATTAATTATTTTAAATAACCTTAAAACAAGAGCAATGAAACTCAAAAGTATCAACCCGCAATTGAAATATTTGGGTAGCGAACAGATGGAATTAAAACAAGTAATTAAAACAAATTGAAAAATTATAAAAACACAGGACGATTTTTAGTGGTGGTTTAACCCCGAAAACGAAACTGTGTTCAACAGATAAGCACAAAGATTTCTTCTTCTTCGAGATCGTACTTGAAATTTTTACTTTCTTATCTGCTTTTTAAAATTAGCTATATATCAATCTTTAACAAAATTATTTTACATGAAAAAATATATAATTATAGCAACATTAAGTATTTCTATGAACACTTATGCACAAACCCCCACAAAAATAGATAACACAGGTTTTAAATTTTCAATAGACTTACCTGCTGGAGCTACCTATGATATAATGGAAACCTCTTTTCGGGATGAATCAGGAAATGTTGAATATAAATCCTTTTTACAAATACTGATGAGCGTAAATAATCGAACTGTCAGTGTAACCGTTGATAAAGCAGAGTTCGACAAAGAACGCCTTAAAAGCGATTGGCTGACCGATGACCAAACCAAAATCGCAACGGAAACAGACCACAGCATCGTCATCCGCACCTTTGAGAACGGAACTGAAAACCATCATCTCGTATTTCAAAAAATAATAGGAGGCACCTCCTTTCTATTTATCATGTATTATCAATTGTATTCCTTTCCCGAAGCGCAAGAGGCATGCAATATATTGAATACCATTACAGAATAACTTTTATACCTAAAAAAAATAAATCACCTTTTAATAATTAAAATAATGAATAAACTAACTTTAACACTTGTCTTAATGATATTTATAATTTCCCTTCAAAATACCATAGCACAGCAAGTTGATTTGAAAAAAGCACCCAAAAATGAAATAATTGAGTCAGCAAAAGGGATTGCGGAAGTTTTTTTTGATGATTTAATTAATAACCGACACGAAAAACTTGCCGATTTTATTATCAATAGCGTAGGCTACAATTTAAATGAGACGGAAAAATCCAAAATGCGAATAGATTTTATAAATAAATTTGAAATCATAAGCACTGCCCCACCCCAAGGTACCCACGGACAGTTAAACGGTTATGACCTGATTGATGAAAGTTCTATTCCGGGCAGCGACCGTTATTTCAGGCACACCTATCTGACGTATCACGTTGGGAATGTAGTGATATGGGAGTTTAGATTTTACGTAGATAAAGACCATAAAGTGCTTTTAAATTACATAGGCTGGAGTGATAATAATCCGTTTGAATACCTAAGCACCCCTGATTACGCTGCTTTTATAAAATAACAATAAATTAATATATGTATTACTATTAAATTTTAAATCTATGAAAAAAATTATTCAATTATTCGCAATTACTGCTACAATTACCTTAGGAAGTTGCATAGGAAATTCCGGAAAAACAGAACTCAGTGCCGAAGAAATCCAAGCCAATATCCCTGCAGAACAAACCAAGCCCGATCTTAACGATCCTGCCGAACAAGCCAAATTCAGTGGTGCCTGGATAGTAGAAAGCTTAAATGGGTCTCTAGTAGAAATAACCGTAGGCACTGAATATATTATCAGTGGGATGGATGTAGCTCGCAAGTCGGGTACTGATTTTGATACCAGTACTTTTACAGCTCAGTCTAACCAGATAATCTGGGCTTTCAGAGGAAATAAAGTATCCTACAATTATGCTTTTGAAGGTAATAAACTCACCCTTACCGATGCAACCGGAGCATCTGCTGTGTTAGTAAAACAATAAAGGGGGTGTAAAGTACTCCCCATTCATAGGACAGTTTTTTTGTTAGCTTAAGATAAGCCGA
>DYSN01000335.1 GCA_020718205.1 Draconibacterium orientale | reverse complement strand
TTTTACCTTTCGTGCTGACGGTAGTGCTGTCCCGCAATGAACTTTTCTGTTTGAAGGGTATTTTGAAAAATGGTCTTTTCTCCCAAACTCTTCGTTAGCATTCGAAGATAGAGATAAATACGTTACAAACAGCGTTTTTAAAAGTATATCCCTGCCCCCAATTTCAAGTCTTGCCATCAAATAAGATGTCTTACATATGAACATTAAAGCAAATAAAATTAATGTGTTATCGCTTTTCTCCGGTTGCGGCGGGATGGATTTAGGGTTTGAAGGTGGCTTTCAAGTTCATTCAAAGTCAATTAACCCCAAAATCCATCCAGAATGGATCACTGGAGATAATCAAGAAGGTCTGGTGTGTCTTCCACGTACGATTTTCAAAACTATTTTCGCTAATGATATAGTTTCAGCGGCAAGAGCCGCTTGGATACCATATTTTGAAAAACGGGGAAACACCGCCGAACAGTTCCACCTTGATAGTATAGTTGATTTGGTTAAAGCCCATCAAAATGGAACTAATGTGTTCCCCAATGCTGATGTAGTAACAGGTGGTTTTCCATGCCAAGATTTCAGTGTTGCGGGAAAACGCAATGGCTTCAATTCACATAAAGGTCACCATGGGAAGTTACTTAACGGTCTTGATTGCCCCACAGAAGAAAACAGGGGAAAACTGTATATGTGGATGCGGCGTGTTATTGAAATTGTTAACCCAAAAGTTTTTGTCGCTGAAAATGTAAAAGGGCTTGTGAGTTTAGCCGACACAAAGAAGATAATAGAAAATGATTTCAGAAAAATAGGGCCTGGATATTTAGTCGTTGACGCCAAAGTTCTTTATGCTCCAATGTTTGGCATACCCCAAAGCCGTGAGAGAGTAATTTTTATTGGTTTCAGAAAAGACACATTAACCAAGGAAGCTATTAAAGAACTATCTTCTTCAAACATCTCGAATGAGTTTAATCCATACCCTAAACAGACCCATGGTTCTCATGAATTGCTTTTATTTCATCAAAATTCATTACTGCCTTACGTGACGGTTGGCGATTATTTATTAGACTTGCCTGAACCTAGCGAATTACAAGATTTATCTCATCAAGCCTATTCTAAAGCCAAATGGTATGGTTCACACTGTCAAGGTCAGACTGAGGTAGACATAGGTGGAATTGGGCCAACCATAAGGGCAGAACACCATGGCAACATAGAATTTCGCAGGCTTTCCCCTGAGCATGGGGGGAAATATAGCAGTGAAATAAAAGCAGGGTTAGGTGAAAGACGGTTGTCAGTTAGAGAATGTGCCCGTATTCAAATTTTTCCTGATGAATATGAGCTTGAAAACAATAGCTTTCTAAAATT